>NZ_MECT01000232.1:0-2270 GCF_001722145.1 Shigella sp. FC1544 | reverse complement strand
GGCTACGTCGGTGCTAAATCACGTCAGCGCTGGCTGTTTTACGCGTATGACAGGATACGGAGGACGGTTGTGGCGCACGTCTTCGGTGAACGCACTCTGGCCACACTGGAGCGTCTTCTGAGCCTGCTGTCGGCCTTTGAGGTCGTGGTATGGATGACGGATGGCTGGCCGCAGTATGAATCACGCCTGAAGGGAAAGCTGCACGTTATCAGCAAGCGTTACACTCAGCGCATTGAGCGACATAATCTGAATCTGAGACAACATCTGGCAAGGCTGGGACGGAAGTCACTGTCGTTCTCAAAATCGGTGGAGCTGCATGACAAGGTCATCGGGCATTATCTGAACATAAAACACTATCAGTAAGTTGGCAGAATTACCCATGTCGGCATCACCATTCGCCATAACATGGTATAAAACATGGCTGGACGTTCTATTTTTGGCACTCAGGAATTTATACACTTGTTCGTTATCTAAATGATGTGTTGCGGCCAGTTTAGGTAAGGCGTTCAGAATCGAGGTTACAACATTTTTATCCTTACGTGATATCGCTAAAAATAATCAAGAAAAACCATTTTTATCTTTTGCCTCCAGAATATGCATGAGATTTTTTTTCGAGAGTAACCCTTCATATCCTGTTTCTGACAATGAATTGAAAATAGTCTCAACGATATCAGCATTACCATAATTTATAGCCAAATATAAACCTGTCAGGTTAATACTATTATAGGCAGTCAACATTTCTGTTCTATGTAGTTCTGGCATTTTCTGGAGTTGAATCATCAGTTGCGTAAGTTGGTGATTCTGACCAATTGCCATTAGCAAATTCATCGTTGCAGGTGATAACGGAGGGGTTATTTCATCCACAGATCCTTTTAACATCAATAGCTGTTCTTTCGGAAGTGCTGGAATTATTGCAACAGATTGGTTAATAATATGATCATTTGACCATTTCAGGAGGCTATAATCTACATTCATAAAATCCATCAGAGAATAGTGTTTAATATCCTCTTTGCTTTCGCTCATAATTCTTATTTTATCGTTAGTTACATTAGGATCATAAACCGAAACCACGTAATGGGTACATCCTTCAGTTGTGTTCTTTATTCTTAGCCGGACCGTCAAAGCATGGTTATCCACCAGTAATATGGCTGCCATAACACTGATGCCATTTGATTCCATCTTGTCAAAATATGCTTTCATAACTAGCCCGAAATCACCGCAGGCAGCAACGCAACGCCCCTCAGGACGGCTGGAAACCAACTCCAAAGTCTGGTTTTTGCATTTTTTGTTGAAGTGCGTGAGAAATTTTTCAGCTGAAGAGTAATCATCTTTATGGGGTTTGTAATCAACATTCTGATAAATATCATTAATATATTGTGCAGCAATGTGTCGGCATACTATACGGTTTTGGGGGCGCCCCGGAAAATAACATTGACCATTAAGTTTAACTCTTGGGAATTCTTTTTCTTTTCTAACTGAGTTTAGGTTTAATTCTTGTTTATCAAGAGTGTCTGAGCGTTGAGGTAAAATTTCCATTAGGTATTCTTCAAATATTGGAGCAATGGTTTGAGTGAGTGTCGTGTTTTCATTTTTATTAATTATCGTAATTTCTTTCTTATCAGCTTGTAAGACGGACTTGGAAAATTAATGACAAAATCCTTGTTACTAAAGATATGACGACCATTTTGTCTACAGTTCTCTGAGAAGCTTTTTAATAGAGGCGTCGCCAGCTCCTTGCCAGAAAATTTATCCTCGAGTTCTTTATAAAACAATTCACTCAGGGTTTGGTGTTCATTTGTCTGGGCTGTATTATTAATATTTGCAGAGAAAGAACTACGAGGAATACGAGTAATCATTTAAATATCTCATTGTTTATTGATGTCTTGAATTTTAACTATCAGAGCAGTGAAAAAATTTAATATGATTACAAGTAAAGAAATATCATAAATCGCTCAGGTAATGACTCCAACTTACTGATAGTGTTTTATGTTCAGATAATGCCCGATGACCTTGTCATGCAGCTCCACCGATTTTGAGAACGACAGTGACTTCCGTCCCAGCCTTGCCAGATGTTGTCTCAGATTCAGATTATGTCGCTCAATGCGCTGAGTGTAACGCTTGCTGATAACGTGCAGCTTTCCCTTCAGGCGTGATTCATACAGCGGCCAGCCATCCGTCATCCATACCACGACCTCAAAGGCCGACAGCAGGCTCAGAAGACGCTCCAGTGTGGCCAGAGTGCGTTCACCGAAGACGTGCGCCACAACCGT
>NZ_MECT01000231.1:0-2277 GCF_001722145.1 Shigella sp. FC1544 | reverse complement strand
TTTCTGGTGCGTACCGGGCTGAGAGGCGGTGTAAGTGAACTGTAGTTGCCATGTTTTACGGCAATGAGAGCAGAGATAGCGCTGATGTCCGGCAGTGCTTTTGCCGTTACGCACCACGCCTTCAGTAGCGGAGCAGGAAGGACATCTGATGGAAATGGAAGCCACGCAAGCACCTTAAAATCACCATCATACACTAAATCAGTAAGTTGGCAGCATTACCGTGTCGGGTTAATGAAATAGAAACCTATATGGATGGTGTGCATTTGATATGCACCACTGCCAAAGTGGATCGTAGTTTTGGCGATATTCCGTTAGTTCACGGCATGCCTTTTATTTCTGGTATCGGTATCGAAGCATTACAAAATAAAATTCTGACTATCTTACAGGGGTGACCTATGTTTTCAGAAGTCATGCGTTATATTCTCGACCTCGGCCCTACGGTGATGCTTCCGATTGTCATCATTATTTTTTCTAAAATATTAGGCATGAAGGCAGGCGATTGCTTTAAAGCGGGTCTGCATATCGGGATTGGCTTTGTTGGCATTGGCCTTGTGATTGGCTTAATGCTGGATTCCATTGGTCCGGCGGCGAAAGCGATGGCGGAAAATTTCGACCTGAATCTGCATGTGGTCGATGTCGGCTGGCCGGGCTCTTCACCAATGACCTGGGCGTCGCAAATTGCGCTGGTGGCGATTCCGATTGCGATTCTGGTTAACGTGGCGATGTTACTGACCCGTATGACGCGGGTGGTAAATATTGATATCTGGAATATCTGGCATATGACCTTCACCGGCGCGTTGCTGCATCTGGCAACTGGTTCATGGATGATAGGGATGGCAGGTGTGGTAATTCACGCGGCGTTTGTTTATAAGCTCGGCGACTGGTTTGCCCGCGATACCCGAAATTTCTTTGAGCTGGAAGGTATTGCTATTCCGCACGGTACGTCGGCGTAAGGGATGCGCGTTTCCGTTTCTGGCTCCGGCAACGTCGCCCAGTACGCTATCGAAAAAGCGATGGAATTTGGTGCTCGTGTGATCACTGCGTCAGACTCCAGCGGCACTGTAGTTGATGAAAGCGGATTCACGAAAGAGAAACTGGCACGTCTTATCGAAATCAAAGCCAGCCGCGATGGTCGAGTGGCAGATTACGCCAAAGAATTTGGTCTGGTCTATCTCGAAGGCCAACAGCCGTGGTCTGTACCGGTTGATATCGCCCTGCCTTGCGCCACCCAGAACGAACTGGATGTTGACGCCGCGCATCAGCTTATCGCCAATGGCGTTAAAGCCGTCGCCGAAGGGGCAAATATGCCGACCACCATCGAAGCGACTGAACTGTTCCAGCAGGCAGGCGTACTGTTTGCACCGGGTAAAGCGGCTAATGCTGGCGGTGTAGCAACGTCAGGCCTTGAAATGGCGCAAAACGCTGCGCGCCTGGGCTGGAAAGCCGAGAAAGTTGACGCACGTTTGCATCACATCATGCTGGATATCCACCATGCCTGTGTTGAGCATGGTGGTGAAGGTGAGCAAACCAACTACGTGCAGGGCGCGAACATTGCCGGTTTTGTGAAGGTTGCCGATGCGATGCTGGCGCAGGGTGTGATTTAAGTTGTAAATGCCTGATGGCGCTACGCTTATCAGGCCTACAAATGGGCACAATTCATTGCAGTTACGCTCTAATGTTGGCCGGGCAAGCGCAGCGCCCCCGGCAAAATTTCAGGCGTTTATGAGTATTTAACGGATGATGCTCCCCAGGGAACATTTCTTATGGGCCAACGGCATTTCTTACTGTAGTGCTCCCAAAACTGCTTGTCGTAACGATAACACGCTTCAAGTTCAGCATCCGTTAACTTTCTGCGATAGCAGCAGATATGCCGGTAATGCTGCCAACTTACTGATTTAGTGTATGATGGTGATTTTAAGGTGCTTGCGTGGCCTCCATTTCCATCAGATGTCCTTCCTGCTCCGCTACTGAAGGCGTGGTGCGTAACGGCAAAAGCACTGCCGGACATCAGCGCTATCTCTGCTCTCATTGCCGTAAAACATGGCAACTACAGTTCACTTACACCGCCTCTCAGCCCGGTACGCACCAGAAAATCATTGATATGGCCATGAATGGCGTCGGATGTCGCGCCAGTGCACGCATTATGGGCGTTGGCCTCAACACGGTTTTACGTCACTTAAAAAACTCAGGCCGCAGTCGGTAACCTCGCGCATACAACCGGGCAGTGATGTGATTGTCTGCGCTGAAATGGACGAACAGTGGGGCTACGTCGGTGCT
>NZ_MECT01000230.1:0-2279 GCF_001722145.1 Shigella sp. FC1544 | reverse complement strand
TGAGGCCAACGCCCATAATGCGTGCACTGGCGCGACATCCGACGCCATTCATGGCCATATCAATGATTTTCTGGTGCGTACCGGGCTGAGAGGCGGTGTAAGTGAACTGTAGTTGCCATGTTTTACGGCAATGAGAGCAGAGATAGCGCTGATGTCCGGCAGTGCTTTTGCCGTTACGCACCACGCCTTCAGTAGCGGAGCAGGAAGGGCATCTGATGGAAATGGAAGCCACGCAAGCACCTTAAAATCACCATCATACACTAAATCAGTAAGTTGGCAGCATTACCCGATTGGGCTTAAATTTATGTTTTTTTCCCGATGAGTGTCAATATGTGAACGGAAAAGGAATTCAATGGTTAAGTCAATATTTAGAAAAACTGAAAATATTGCTTTTTTGATAAGAAGAAAAAGACATTTGGTTTCATAAGGTTATTGGCAATATAACGTTCAATCCTTACTTGCATTTTATATTGGTCAGGAACTTTGCCCTGAAGTGTTAGGAATAGTCTTAATGCGCTGTGTGATGGACTAGTAAAAAAACAAGTTTTAAGGGTAAGGGATAGAATATAAAACTATAATGAGCTGTCATTGAAGATGATTTGCCAATCAGTAAGAAATTTTAATGGATTAACATGCCGCACAAAATGGTTATAGGTGTTCATTACAATAAGTGATGGAAAATTGAACGGGCGTATGTACGTCATCTGTTCGGTAAGCCCTCAAGAGCCAGATTAAGTGAAGTTAAACGAAGGCTGCCAGCTGTCACAGGAACGATGGCCTCTTTGTCAGGGCACTGAGTGCAGTTATCTGTGCGCGTTACTCTAACTGGCACTCGAACGTCGGCGACGGGGTTACCGGTGGATCAGACTGTTCCTGTGGCGTAAACGTTTTTATGTTAGTACCAACAGATTTACCACATTTATCATCTTAACAGTTTGAGTGAAAATGCAGGCTGCGCCGCAAAGGGAGGAGACTGAGTGGCGTGTTCAGTCTAAAAGAGAGTTGATGCCAGCATACAGGGGCGAAGCTGGTCAACAAGTCAACATTAAGATAATGGAATATTCGTAGAGAAACGTCAGGCAGTTGGCCTCAAATGAACAGGAAGAATATATCCCCAGGAAAATTAATGTTGGTGTTATAAACACACCAACATTAATCCGATCTGATTATTAATCAGACAAATATCGTTAATCCGTCGAATTTTGAATCAACGTTTTTTCTTACGACCCTGAACGGCCTTAAAACGTGGATTAGATTTACAAATCACATATAGCCGTCCTTTTCGCTTCACAATCTGACAGTCTGGATGGCGTTCTTTTGCGGTACGCAGAGAGTTAAGAACTTTCATCACGCCCCCTTTTTCGTGCTAACAAAACGACCAAAACGTTGGGTGAATCGTGCAACATTTCCTTCTGATGCCACTGTTCTCAGCTTCCCTGTATAGAACGGGTGCGATTTAGAAGAGACATCAATTGTCACGTACGGATACGTTACGCCATCCAGCTCAATCTCACGGTCTGTTTTGATAGTCGAGCCGATTTTAAAGTACTCATCAACACTGGTGTCGTGGAACACCACAGTACGATACTCAGGATGGATATTGGGCTTCATCATTTTTACCTGTTATGTTATAGCATAACCATAAAGATACATGCTCATCCGGATCATTTCAACACCCAATCCCTGTGACCATTAGTGGTATGTGGAATTTCCGCAACGGGGAAGTCTGGCATTGTTAACAGCCGTTGGCGACGCTCCCATAAACGCCTGGATGAGTGATTGATGATGGTTTCGCTGAGAGTATGGATTTTTCGACAATGGAGGTTATCTCCACTTTACTGGCCGATGATTTATCGCAGTATGATTGATTACCTGACAGCGTGTATTCCTCTCCCACGGATATAATAATTACTTACAAAAAGGGAGAGGATGCATATTTTAAATATCACTGAAGTGAACAGTTTATTGCCGTTATTAATAGAAATGGAGAAATAAATAGGCGTATTCTACAATTGCGACAAAAACAACGATATTAATTAGTTTATGACTGATTTATTGTACTTTATTCTCTTTCATTGGTACTTCCTCGCTTTAAAAAAGAGGGTGATGCTGCCAACTTACTGATTTAGTGTATGATGGTGTTTTTGAGGTGCTCCAGTGGCTTCTGTTTCTATCAGCTGTCCCTCCTGTTCAGCTACTGACGGGGTGGTGCGTAACGGCAAAAGCACTGCCGGACATCAGCGCTATCTCTGCTCTCACTGCCGTAAAACATGGCAACT
>NZ_MECT01000229.1:0-2282 GCF_001722145.1 Shigella sp. FC1544 | reverse complement strand
TCCATTTCCGCGCAGACGATGACGTCACTGCCCGGCTGTATGCGCGAGGTTACCGACTGCGGCCTGAGTTTTTTAAGTGACGTAAAACCGTGTTGAGGCTAACGCCCATAATGCGTGCAGTTGCCCGGCATCCAACGCCATTCATGGCCATATCAATAATTTTCTGGTGCGTACCGGGTTGAGAAGCGGTGTAAGTGAACTGCAGTTGCCATGTTTTACGGCAGTGAGAGCAGAGATAGCGCTGATGTCCGGCAGTGCTTTTGCCGTTACGCACCACCCCGTCAGTAGCTGAACAGGAGGGACAGCTGATAGAAACAGAAGCCACTGGAGCACCTCAAAAACACCATCATACACTAAATCAGTAAGTTGGCAGCATCACCATAATTTCTATTTTTATATTATTCCCTGTTTTAATTAACTCTGTCAGGGATGGTTTATGTTTTTTAACACCAAACATACAACAGCTTTATGCTTCGTAACCTGTATGGCTTTTAGTTCATCATCTATTGCGGACATTGTCATTTCGGGTACTCGCGTAATATATAAAAGCGATCAAAAAAGTGTCAACATACGTCTGGAAAATAAAGGGAATAACCCGTTGCTTGTCCAGAGTTGGTTAGATACTGGCGATGACAACGCTGAGCCTGGCAATATTACAGTCCCTTTTACTGCCACGCCGCCAGTATCGCGTATTGATGCCAAACGTGGGCAAACAATCAAATTAATGTACACAGCCAGCACCTCACTGCCTAAAGACAGAGAGAGCGTGTTCTGGTTTAACGTACTGGAAGTTCCACCAAAACCAGATGCAGAAAAGGTCGCGAATCAAAGTCTGCTGCAACTGGCATTTCGCACACGTATAAAACTTTTCTATCGCCCGGATGGATTGAAGGGAAATCCCTCTGAAGCCCCGTTAGCCCTGAAGTGGTTCTGGTCAGGTTCAGAAGGTAAGGCGTCATTGCGAGTGACCAATCCAACCCCTTACTACGTCTCTTTTAGCAGTGGTGATTTAGAAGCTAGCGGTAAACGCTATCCGATTGATGTGAAAATGATTGCACCATTTAGTGATGAGGTCATGAAAGTCACTGGCCTTAATGGCAAAGCAAGTTCTGCAAAAGTACATTTTTACGCCATTAATGATTTTGGTGCCGCCATTGAAGGTAATGCCAGTCTGTAATCAGGCAAGGATATAATTCCGCAGGAAGCATAACGTGACTATAAAACCAACTAAAAATTATCATAATCATCTGACCCGTATCGCCACGTTTTGCGCGCTGCTGTATTGCAATAGTGCTTTCTGTGCTGAACTTGTTGAATATGACCATACCTTCCTGATGGGGCAGAATGCCTCAAATATTGATCTCAGCCGGTATAGTGAAGGTAACCCTGCTATACCGGGTATGTACGACGTCAGTGTTTATGTCAACGATCAACCTATTATTAACCAAAGCATTACATTTATTGAAATTGAAGGAAAAAAAACGCACAAGCCTGTATCACACTTAAGAATTTATTGCAGTTTCATATAAATTCTCCCGATATAAATAACGAAAAAGCCGTTCTGCTTGCCAGGGATGAAACACTCGGCAATTGCCTTAATTTGACGGAAATTATCCCTCAGGCTTCTGTTCGTTATGACGTTAACGAGCAACGTCTGGATATAGACGTTCCTCAGGCATGGGTAATGAAAAATTACCAAAACTATGTTGATCCATCGTTATGGGAAAATGGCATTAATGCGGCCATGTTGTCATACAACCTCAACGGATATCATAGTGAAACTCCTGGTCGAAGAAATGACAGCATTTATGCTGCTTTTAACGGTGGGATGAATTTAGGTGCATGGCGACTGCGTGCCTCAGGCAACTACAACTGGATGACCGATTCTGGCAGTAATTATGATTTTAAGAATCGGTATATACAGCGTGATATCGCCTCGCTGCGTTCTCAACTCATTCTTGGTGAGTCTTATACAACGGGCGAAACCTTTGATTCTGTCAGTATCCGCGGCATTCGTTTATACAGCGACAGCCGCATGTTGCCTCCGACATTAGCGAGTTTTGCGCCTATCATTCATGGCGTTGCTAATACCAACGCCAAAGTCACTATGAAGTGGCACACTGAATTTGGCCACCTGAACAGAGGTGATATGCTCACCTCAGAACAACACAGGTGCTCCAATGAAAAAAAGAAATTTTAGCGCAGAGTTTAAACGCGAATCCGCTCAACTGGTTGTTGACCAGAAATACACGGTGGCAGATGCCGCCAAAGCTATGGATGTT
>NZ_MECT01000228.1:0-2293 GCF_001722145.1 Shigella sp. FC1544 | reverse complement strand
AGACCGCACGAATATAACGGTGGGTTACCCCCAAACGAATCGGAAAATCGATACTGGAAAAACTCTAACTCGGTGGCCAGTTTTTGTTGACCACTTCACGCCAGAGTTTTATTTGAGATCGCAAACAGGGAGGTGGCTTATTACAACATAAGGCAGGAGTTTAATTACTCAACTGAAATTACTGATTTCATGAAAGCGGTATATTTCCTGTATCTCAATCGTCACGGTTACCGTGGTTTATGTCGCTATAACAAGAGCGGGCATTTCAACATTCCCTACGGCAATTATAAAAATCCGTATTTCCCTGAAAAAGAAATTCGCGCATTTGCAGAAAAAGCCCAGCGAGCAACGTTTATCTGCGCCAGCTTTGATGAAACGCTGGCGATGTTGAAGGCGGGGGATGTGGTGTATTGCGATCCACCGTATGACGGTACGTTTTCCGGCTATCACACTGATGGTTTCACTGAAGATGACCAGTATCACCTAGCATCCGTTCTTGAACATCGGTCATCAGAAGGACATCCGGTCATTGTTTCTAACAGTGACACATCCCTGATCCGTTCGCTGTATTGCAATTTTACTCACCACTATATCAAGGTAAAACGCAGCATCGGTGTGGCAGCTGGCGAGGGTAAATCAGCAACAGAAATCATTGCTGTTTCCGGGCCGCGCTGCTGGGTGGGATTTGATTATTCGCGTGGCGTGGATAGTTCTGCCGTGTACGGAGTACGTGCATGAGCCATGCCGATATGAACAACTGCTGCGGCTTTAACGAGGCTGCCGCAGCGTTCTCATGGAACAGCCCGAAAAAGGCCATTAACCCTTATCTGGACCCGGCGGAAGTTGCGCCGCGAGGCACTGAGTGATCAGGTCTGGGAGCGTTATTTTTTTTATGAATCACGTGATCCTGTCCAGCACGAAATGGAGCAGGATAAGCTCATTAGCCGGGCAAAGCTGGCGCATGAGCAGCAGCGTTTTAATCCGGATATGGTCATTCTGGCGGACGTCAACGCCCAGCCTTCCCATATCAGCAAGCCGCTGATGCAACGTATTGAATACTTCAGCAGCCTGGGCAGGCCAAAGGCTTATTCCCGCTATTTACGTGAGACGATTAAGCCATGTCTGGAACGACTGGAGCATGTACGCGACAGCCAGCTATCTGCATCTTTTCGTTTTATGGCAAGCCATGTAGGGCTGGACGGCCTGCTGATTCTGCCTGAAATGAGTCAGGATCAGGTGAAACGCCTGTCTACCCTTGTCGCTGCGCATATGAGCATGTGCCTTGATGCAGCTTGTGGTGATTTGTATGCCACCGATGACGTTAAGCCAGAAGAAATCCGCAAGACATGGGAAAAGGTGGCAGCGGAAACCCTGCGTCTGGATGTCATCCCGCCTGCGTTTGAGCAACTCCGTCGGAAAAGAAACCGCCGTAAACCCGTGCCCTATGAACTCATTCCGGGTTCGCTGGCGCGTATGTTGTGCGCCGACTGGTGGTACCGGAAATTATGGAAAATGCGTTGCGAATGGCGGGAAGAGCAGTTGCGTGCTGTCTGCCTGGTCAGCAAAAAAGCATCTCCCTATGTCAGCTATGAAGCCGTGATGCATAAACGTGAGCAGCGCCGCAAGTCATTGGAGTTTTTCCGTTCTCATGAACTGGTGAACGAAGAGGGCGACACGCTGGATATGGAAGACGTGGTAAACGCCAGCAGCAGCAACCCGGCGCACCGCCGCAATGAGATGATGGCCTGTGTTAAAGGTCTGGAGCTTATCGCGGAAATGCGCGGTGACTGCGCCGTTTTCTACACCATTACCTGTCCGTCACGTTTCCATTCCACGCTCAATAACGGCAGACCAAACCCAACCTGGACAAATGCGACGGTAAGACAAAGCAGCGATTATCTGGTCGGCATGTTTGCTGCATTTCGTAAGGCGATGCACAAAGCCGGGTTGCGCTGGTATGGCGTGCGGGTGGCTGAGCCGCATCATGACGGTACAGTTCACTGGCACCTGTTGTGTTTTATGCGCAAAAAAGACCGCCGCGCCATTACTGCATTGTTGCGTAAGTTTGCCATCCGTGAAGACCGCGAGGAACTGGGTAATAACACTGGTCCACGCTTTAAATATGAGCTGATAAACCCGCGCAAAGGAACGCCGACAAGCTACATCGCGAAATACATCAGTAAGAACATTGACGGTAAGCGTACAGCCTGAACCGTCTGGTCAGAATCTGACGAATTAGACAAAGTGGTGTCCACCAAATAAGTAGTGGGAACCAAAGTGTCAGATATGCAGA
>NZ_MECT01000227.1:0-2302 GCF_001722145.1 Shigella sp. FC1544 | reverse complement strand
CCCCACTGTTCGTCCATTTCCGCGCAGACGATGACGTCACTGCCCGGCTGTATGCGCGAGGTTACCGACTGCGGCCTGAGTTTTTTAAGTGACGTAAAATCGTGTTGAGGCTAACGCCCATAATGCGTGCAGTTGCCCGGCATCCAACGCCATTCATGGCCATATCAATAATTTTCTGGTGCGTACCGGGTTGAGAAGCGGTGTAAGTGAACTGCAGTTGCCATGTTTTACGGCAGTGAGAGCAGAGATAGCGCTGATGTCCGGCAGTGCTTTTGCCGTTACGCACCACCCCGTCAGTAGCTGAACAGGAGGGACAGCTGATAGAAACAGAAGCCACTGGAGCACCTCAAAAACACCATCATACACTAAATCAGTAAGTTGGCAGCATCACCTCAATTGTCGATATTATCCAGCAAAGCATCCGCCCTGATGATATTTTAGCGCGACTGGAGGGTGAGGTGTTTGGCTTGCTATTTACCGAACTCAATAGTGCCTAGGCAAAAATCATTGCGGATCGTATACATAAAAATGTCGAACTCCTGACCGGCTTTAGTAACAGATATGATGTTCCTGAACAAATGACCATCAGTATTGGCACGGTTTTTTCAACGGGTGACACGCGTAATATCTCGCTTGTCATGACGGAAGCAGATAAAGCCTTACGCGAAGCGAAAAGCGAGGGGGGCAACAAAGTGATTATTCATCATATTTAAGTGCAAAAATATTCAGAGCCATGCTTTTTGCGTGGCTTTTGCATACAATTTATTACTATTACCCCTAAATTTCCCCTCCCCAGCGGCGCAGAGATGAGTATAATTAGCGCCCCTGTGCCAGGCCGCAATCGAACTTTATCTGGTTTTCTCGTTTCACTAACCGAAGGAGTGCCATTTATCATGAAATTGCACCATAGAATGCTCCGGCATTTTATCGCCGCAAGTGTCATTGTGCTGACATCTTCCTTCCTTATTTTTGAACTTGTCGCCAGCGACAGAGCAATGAGTGCCTATCTGCGCTATATCGTGCAGAAAGCAGACTCCTCCTTTCTTTATGATAAGTATCAGAATCAGAGTATTGCCGCGCATGTGATGCGCGCTCTCGCTGCTGAGCAGTCGGAAGTGTCGCCAGAACAGCGGCGCGCCATCTGCGAGGCTTTTGAGTCTGCCAATAATACCCATGGCTTAAACCTGACTGCTCATAAATACCCGGGCTTACGCGGCACACTACAAACCGCATCCACTGACTGCGACACAATTGTGGAAGCTGCAGCACTATTACCCGCTTTTGATCAGGCAGTGGAAGGCAACCGCCACCAGGATGATTACGGTTCAGGTCTTGGGATGGCCGAAGAGAAATTTCACTATTATCTCGATCTCAATGACCGCTATGTCTATTTTTATGAGCCGGTTAATGTTGAATACTTTGCGATGAATAACTGGTCCTTCCTGCAGTCAGGAAGTATTGGTATCGATCGCAAAGATATTGAAAAGGTATTTACCGGGCGTACCGTATTGTCGAGCATTTACCAGGATCAGCGTACTAAACAGAACGTGATGAGTTTGCTGACGCCGGTGTATGTTGCAGGGCAGCTAAAAGGGATTGTGCTGCTGGATATTAACAAAAACAATTTGCGGAATATCTTTTACACTCATGACCGCCCTCTCCTCTGGCGTTTTCTCAATGTCACGCTAACCGATACCGATTCGGGGCGCGACATTATCATCAACCAGAGCGAAGATAATCTGTTCCAGTATGTCAGTTACGTCCATGACTTACCGGGCGGCATGAGGTGTACTGGCAATAGCGGACACTACCATTTGTTCTTTTTTTAAGCAGTCATCTGATGATATTTTTCCCTGAAGGCTGCCGGGGAGATATTCCCCAGACGAGAGTGACGACGCTGACGATTGTAGAAAATCTCAATGTATTCCCGTATTACTGAGATGGCTTCATCCCGGTTATTAAAACGATAGTGGCTCAGGCTCTCATTTTTCAGCGTTCCCCAGAAGCTTTCCATCGGAGCGTTGTCGTAACAGTGACCTTTACGCGACATTGATGTTTTCAGACCAGACTGCTCCTGTATGACCCGGTAATCGTATGCGCAGTACTGTGAACCTCGATCAGAGTGGTGGATTAGCCCGGCAGGTGGGCGCTGGCTCCTGAGCGCCATAAACAGGGCTTTACCTGTCAGCTCTTTTGTCATGCGCTCTCCCATGGCGTAGCCGACAATTTCGCACGTATAAACATCTTTGATGCCAGCGAGGTACAACCATCCCTCCTGTGTGGCAACATACGTCAGGTCCGC
>NZ_MECT01000226.1:0-2334 GCF_001722145.1 Shigella sp. FC1544 | reverse complement strand
TTTTCCAGCCATGCAGCGACCTGTTCACGGAATCCGGAGGTATTGCGTGCAGAGACGGTATCGGAAAGGCGGTCAAGGAACGCGGAAAAGGTGTTGGCGTGCTCTTCATGTTCAAAAGCATGCCATATCTGTGATACATCAGATTGTTTGTTTTCCGGGAACCATGCTGTCACGGCATCAGCCAGGGGGCGATGGAGTGTATTCTGTTGTCCGTCACTCATGGAGAAGTAAATCCGTGGGCCGTGGTAGTCCGGTTGGGCGGTTTGTTGCGACAGAGACTCCCTGATCCGTGAGGACAGAGGATTGTCTTCGAGGATGATAGTGCAGGTCGGATCAAGGCTAAGTATATTTTCCGGAATGTGTGTGATGCGATTCTCGCGGCACCGGAAAAATATCTCGGTTTCCTCTGAGTGATGATTTCTTACAGGTACGGCTGGTAGGCTTTCCAGAAGATTAGTACTTACATCGAGCGCTTCCAGTGATTCAGGTAACTCAGGGAGAAATGTCAGCTGGTTATTTCTTACTGAGAGCACTTCCAGCGATGTAGGTAATTCAGGAAGCATGGTTAGCTGATTGTTATCTGCATTAATATATTCTAGCAATGCAGGCAATTCAGGAAGCATGGTTAGTTGGTTGTTATCTACATCAAGATGTTTCAGAGATGCGGGTAATTCAGGAAGTGTTGACAGGTGATTGTCACAGGCGTCAAGGTATTCCAGCGATGCTGGCAATTCTGGTAATGATATTAGGGCATTCTGAGTAATTTCCAGAACAGTGATTTGAGGTGGTAAGTTGTCAGGTAGCGAGGACAGATTTAAACGATTCAGTTGAAGCTCACTGAACTGATTGATGAGACATTCTTTAAGTAGGGAGACCGCTTCATTCCGATTTTCACCGGGGAGCGCTTGTTTTTCCCATTTATCCCATGCTGAAAAGTAATCAGCATATGTACCGGAAATAGTGTTATAAAAAGAATTTTGGGACAATGAAAAGTTATTATTTATCGGTAACATGATGGACATTCAGTTAAAGCCGATGGACAAATGGCTTTGTTAAAAGAAATAAGTAGGAGTTTTTATGAAGTTCATTCCATGAAATGAACTTCAGCACTTTTTTATTATAAAAGGACAAACAAAATTGGCTGTAAAAAAACGATACTGTTTCAGTTAACTGTGAATAGCTTGCTTGCACCGTATTGTTCTTGTTTTTCGGTTAGTTAAACATCGTACTTCATATTTGAACGTTCTGCCGGAATGCATTATCAATAGAGGTAAAGTCGCAACCCCAAATCGTAAAGGAAACCGTAGCACGTCGTATGCAAGAACGTGCCACGGCTGGCTGATGGATGTTCGATAGCGCGAGTTTGAATGAAAATCAGCCGGAGATGATTTTACATAATTGCTACGGAATTATTCAATACAGGAATTGCTTGCGTCTGCATGGATTGACCTGAAATTTTCCCGAAAATTTCTCTAAAAAACTCGAAAAAAATGGTAACTGGTTGAATGTATTAATATGCAATGGTACGTGTCAGGGATTAAAAGATGAACGTAAATTTATTCAACGCATTAATTTTAAAGGGTTTTATTGTTTATTGACGAAAACAGGAATCGTGTTCGGTCTCTTTTTTATCTGTTAAAAGCCAGAAGCATTTCCTTCGCTGACTTTATAGTCAACCATAACACACACTCTACTGTCTGAGTCCAGCGTTTTTTAACATTCTTGTTAAGATTATGTGATCTTTAGCGCGGGAGGAAAATATTGATGAAACAGCCTGCGCCCGTTTATCAGAGAATTGCGGGTCATCAATGGCGACATATCTGGCTTTCTGGCGATATACACGGTTGTCTTGAGCAGTTGCGCCGCAAATTATGGCATTGTCGTTTTGATCCGTGGCGAGATTTACTTATCTCAGTGGGAGACGTTATCGATCGTGGGCCGCAAAGTTTACGTTGTCTGCAGTTACTGGAACAACATTGGGTTTGTGCGGTATGAACCGCCCCGGGAATCCTGGAGACTAAACTTCCTGAGAAAGAGGTAAACAGGATGACTAAAAATACTCGTTTTTCCCCCGAAGTCCGTCAACGGGCAGTCCGTATGGTTCTGGAAAGTCAGGGCGAATATGACTCACAATGGGCGACAATTTGTTCCATTGCTCCAAAGATTGGCTGTACGCCGGAGACTCTGCGTGTCTGGGTTCGCCAGCATGAGCGGGATACCGGAGGCGGTGATGGCGGGCTCACCACCGCTGAACGTCAGCGTCTGAAAGAGCTGGAACGTGAAAATCGTGAACTGCGCCGCAGTAACGATATCCTTCGCCAGGCTTCCGCTTAT
>NZ_MECT01000225.1:0-2346 GCF_001722145.1 Shigella sp. FC1544 | reverse complement strand
ACAAAATAAATCAACCGTTATCAAACCACGAGCGTTCGTATGCGCCGCCGATGACGCGCGCCTGAAAAACGCGTCAATATGAGTTCCCCGGAAGCTTACCAGTAAACAGAGCAGACGATCGGTCTTCCGATAATAACCGAAGGGGTCGACAGCGCCACAATACGGGCAACATACTGTATTATGAGTAATTGCGTTACCACAGTCCCTGCACTTCTTTTTGCGTATCACGATCGCTCCCTCTCCACGCCTTATCCGTAACCGGTTTTTTACATTAAAAAAACAACGCCGGGAATTCAATCGTCAGTCCGGAGACGACCGTTCGGGTTATCACAGAGTGCCTGAGACAGTGTCCTGCCGGAGGTCACTTCAGGGACTCTGCGTATTTTTTACGACGTGGCTATTCCGTATGAACCATACGGAGATTTAACCATGACCTACAAATACAACCCCTTCTGGCAGCAACGTATTCGTGAGACGGTGCGGCACGCACTGAATGTTCATCCCCGCCTGACGGCATTGCGGGTTGACCTGCGTCTCCCGGATGTACCGGCAGCAACGGACGCAGCTGTGATATCCCGCTTCATCAATGCCCTGAAAGCCCGAATCGACGCTTACCAGAAACGTAAGCATCGGGAAGGTAAACGCGTGCATCCCACAACCCTGCATTACGTCTGGGCCCGGGAGTTTGGGGAGTGCAAAGGTAAAAAACACTATCACCTGATGCTGCTGGTCAACCGGGATACCTGGTGTCGTGCCGGCGATTACCGCGCTCCGGGATCACTGGCCGGGATGATTAAACAGGCGTGGTGCAGTGCCCTGGGAGTGGATACCGGAGATCATACCACGCTGGCGCATTTTCCGGTCAGGCCGGCGGTGTGGCTGGAACGCGATGATGACACCGGCTTTCAGCAGGTGCTGGAGCGTGCTGACTATCTGGCGAAGGAGAGTACCAAAGCTTACGGCACCGGTGAGCGCAACTTTGGCTGCAGTCGTGGCTGAGCCCGACAGACGACTTATCTGACCTTAGTGTGATGACGTGTTCACAGCGACCACACTGATTTTCCCTTCTGAGACTGAACTGAAAACCGCCATTCACACCTGACCACGCTGCCAGTACCGGGACGGCTGTTGCCTGCGTGTCGTCTGGCGCAGAGGAACATATACTATGTACGCAAAATCTTTTCTCGCACTTGATGGCAACGGACGTCTGATCGGTGCCCGTACCGCACAGACTGCTCCTTATGCCCACTACACCTGCCACCTTTGCGGCAGTGCACTCAGATACCACCCGCAATACGACACCGAACGGCTCTGGTTTGAACACACTGACGACGGGCTGACGGAGCACGCGCAGCAATGTCCTTATGTCAGGCCGGAACGCAGAGAAATACGGTTGATTAAACGTCTGCAGCAATTCGTCCCGGATGCCTTACCCGTGGTGCGTAAAGCCAGCTGGCACTGCAGACAATGTCACCACGATTATTATGGGGAGCGGTACTGCACACACTGCCAGACCGGGCGCTTCAGTGAGGAGGGGGTAGCAGAATGAACGGTATAAAAACGGGGCTGGGGATCACGCCGGGTGAGCACATTATCAGTGCCGACTCTGCGCTCAGCAGAAATATCCGGCATTGTTTCTGCCTTTCCTGTCATGGCCGGTTAATTCTGCAGACAGATGCTCAGGGGGCATGGTTTGAGCACGATTTACATGCCCTGAGCGAGCAACAGAAGGCGGACTGTGTGGTGCTGAATCCGGAAAAGTCCCACCCTTACATTGAGGATATGGCGATGTTTTTATCACCATTACCGGTCGTGCTGGAGTGGCATTGTGTGATGTGTGAGCAGTTTTTTCATGGGAAGAAGTTCTGTGAGGCCTGTGCTACGGGGATTTATTGCAGAGCGGTATGTACGAAGTCTGTTTACAGCTACCAGCCAGACTTGTTTGAGGACTGCGGAGGTGCGAGTGAACCGCCCCGGGTTTCCTGGAGAGTGTTTTATCTGTGAACTCAGGCTGCCAGATCATCGTTTCCGATGGAAGCATAATAAGCTTTTTCTGCTTCTGCCGGAGGAGTATGGCCCAGCCTTTCCAGCAATCGTCGATTGTTATACCAGTCCACCCACGTGAGTGTGGCCAGTTCCACTTCTGCACGGTTTTTCCAGCTCTTACGGTGTATTACCTCCGCTTTGTAAAGACCATTGATGCTCTCCGCCATCGCGTTGTCATACGAGTCGCCTGTACTTCCTGTTGATGCCAGTAATCCGGCTTCCTTAAGCCGCTGTGTGTAGGCCAGCGATACATACTGAGAACCTTTATCACTGTGATGGACCGTGCCGGACGGTCGACGG
>NZ_MECT01000224.1:0-2381 GCF_001722145.1 Shigella sp. FC1544 | reverse complement strand
TTTCTGGTGCGTACCGGGCTGAGAGGCGGTGTAAGTGAACTGTAGTTGCCATGTTTTACGGCAATGAGAGCAGAGATAGCGCTGATGTCCGGCAGTGCTTTTGCCGTTACGCACCACGCCTTCAGTAGCGGAGCAGGAAGGGCATCTGATGGAAATGGAAGCCACGCAAGCACCTTAAAATCACCATCATACACTAAATCAGTAAGTTGGCAGCATTACCTACGGCCTTTTCTCCTGGCCGTGACTGGGATTTGTCGGGGCTGGGTTGGGTTTAACCATTTCTCGTTATATTGGCGCAGTTGCAATTTTGTGGGTGTTGGCGATTGGTTTTAATCCTGCGCTAAGGATTTCGTTAAAGAGCTATTTTAAACCGCTGAATTTTAGCATTATCTGGGAAGTCATGGGGATTGGTATTCCCGCGAGTGTCGAATCAGTGTTATTTACCAGTGGTCGGTTATTAACTCAAATGTTCGTTGCCGGGATGGGGACCAGTGTTATTGCCGGAAATTTTATCGCGTTTTCAATTGCGGCTCTTATCAACTTACCCGGAAGTGCGCTCGGCTCTGCTTCTACGATCATTACAGGCCGAAGGTTGGGTGTAGGACAGATAGCGCAAGCAGAGATTCAGTTGCGGCATGTGTTCTGGCTTTCCACTCTTGGATTAACGGCCATCGCCTGGCTAACGGCTCCCTTTGCCGGGGTTATGGCATCGTTTTACACCCAGGATCCACAGGTTAAACATGTCGTTGTGATTCTGATTTGGCTAAATGCTTTATTTATGCCTATTTGGTCCGCCTCATGGGTGCTGCCCGCTGGATTTAAGGGGGCTCGTGACGCCCGTTACGCTATGTGGGTTTCTATGTTGAGCATGTGGGGTTGCCGGGTTGTCGTCGGTTATGTGCTGGGCATCATGCTTGGCTGGGGTGTGGTTGGTGTCTGGATGGGAATGTTTGCCGACTGGGCTGTGCGGGCCGTGCTGTTTTACTGGCGAATGGTTACTGGACGTTGGCTATGGAAATACCCTCGACCCGAACCGCAAAAGTGTGAAAAAAAGCCAGCTGTGTCGGAATAAACGACAAAATGCAGATTATTTCAGCAAACGATTTCAAATTAAAAAAACAGGCTTTGACATTGTGGTTGGGCATCGCTAATATTCGCTTCGTTCTCACGATTCCTCTGTAGTTCAGTCGGTAGAACGGCGGACTGTTAATCCGTATGTCACTGGTTCGAGTCCAGTCAGAGGAGCCAAATTTTAGTTTTGAGACATCTCTATGAATCTCAAAACAGTTAAAAAATAAAAATTATTTTTACCCGGTTACCTTGTAAAAAAGTGACCGGTTTTTTTGATTTCTGTGTTTCGTGCGTTTAATCGAGTCTCACGCTTCAGTGAGCAAATTGCCCCCAACAGACATCACGATTCGCAAGGTCAAAATCTCTGTTCCATGAAGTACCGTACAAAGATAAAGAGAACAATGCCTTATGCGGGATGTCGCTGTCGCGTCTTTATCGGGAAACTATACGTAATTGCCACTTTGTCTTCGGTAATCAGAAAAAGAAGACCTAGAATTTTAATAAATATTATTTCTCTGGGAACGGGGATTTTTTATAAGCAATATGACGAGTTGAACATTATATTTTTATAATGATTATATGAGATTAAAGAAATCTGCCATAAAGACAGATTTCTTTAAAATATAATTAGAGATTTGCGACGTTATGATAAACTTTTTGAACATCGTCGTCATCTTCAAGGGCATCAACAAGCCCTTCAAAGATTTCTAAATCTTCTGGGGAAAGCTCAACTTCAGATTGAGCAATCATTTCTAATTCTGTTGTTGAGAACTCAGTGATTCCAGCTGCTTTTAGAGCCGCGATTCCTTTATGAAGGTCAGTAGGTTCAGTATAAATAACAATGTTACCTTCTTCTTCAGTCACATCACGAACATCAACTTCAGCTTCAAGTAAAATTTCAAAAATATGGTCAGGGTCTGTTCCTTTAAATACAATCACACCCGTATTGTCAAACATATAGCTGACAGAACCTGCCGCTCCGATATTGCCGCCTTGGTAATGACTCCAACTTACTGATAGTGTTTTATGTTCAGATAATGCCCGATGACCTTGTCATGCAGCTCCACCGATTTTGAGAACGACAGTGACTTCCGTCCCAGCCTTGCCAGATGTTGTCTCAGATTCAGATTATGTCGCTCAATGCGCTGAGTGTAACGCTTGCTGATAACGTGCAGCTTTCCCTTCAGGCGTGATTCATACAGCGGCCAGCCATCCGTCATCCATACCACGACCTCAAAGGCCGACAGCAGGCTCAGAAGACGCTCCAGTGTGGCCAGAGTGCGTTCACCGAAGACGTGCGCCACAACCGT
>NZ_MECT01000223.1:0-2395 GCF_001722145.1 Shigella sp. FC1544 | reverse complement strand
CTTTAATCTGCTTCATGGCGGCAGCAAGTTCAGAGGCAGGAACAACCTGTTCTCCGGCGGCCACAGCAGTAAGACTTCCTTCCTGGTATTGCTTACGCCAGAGAAATAACTGGCTGGCTGCTACACCATGTTGCCGGGCAACGAGGGAGACCGTCATCCCCGGTTCAAAGCTCTGCTGAACAATTGCGATCTTTTCCTGTGTGGTACGCCGTCTGCGTTTCTCCGGCCCTAAGACATCAATCATCTGTACTCCAATGACTAGTCTAAAAACTAGTATTAAGACTATCACTTATTTAAGTGATACTGGTTGTCTGGAGATTCAGGGGGCCAGTCTACTAAGCTACCGGTTTTACGATTTTTTATGCCATTTATCATCATCCCCTTTGGCATATTCATGCTTCACAGCAGCCCAGGCCACTTTATGCGCGGTTTCTTCGCGACTGGCGTCATCACGCCGATCGTCTTTATCTTTATATTGATCCCATGCGCTGTTGAATGCTTCTTTATAGATATCCTGGGCATGAGACGGTAGAACGTGCTTTACGCTTTCCGGCAGATCGCTTTTCGTTTTATACGGCATCGTTGACTCCTTTTACAAAGTTGAACATTAAGTGTGGTCAACAATATCTACTCTTGCCAAAACATAAGAATTTTCATGTCAGACTGTTCTTAAGAAACGCTAAAACAAACATTGTCTAAACGTAATACTTATTTTTATGTCCCAATGAGTAAAAAATCGACAGTGGGGTAAAAATTCGTAAAATGTTACCGATATCCAGACACTTTCTGTTATTTTTCCTACCTATTTTTTACATTTTCGATAAATTCATCTGCAAAGGGATAACCATAATGTCAAATGCTCAAGAGGCGGTAAAAACCCGCCACAAGGAGACTTCGCTTATTTTCCCGGTTCTGGCGCTGGTAGTGCTGTTCCTGTGGGGAAGCAGCCAGACACTACCAGTGGTCATTGCCATCAATCTTCTTGCGCTTATTGGTATTTTAAGTAGCGCCTTTAGTGTTGTCCGTCATGCGGACGTATTAGCCCATCGCCTGGGAGAACCTTACGGTTCGCTTATTCTTAGCCTTTCAGTGGTTATTCTTGAAGTCAGTTTGATTTCAGCTTTAATGGCAACCGGCGACGCCGCGCCAACGCTAATGCGTGATACGCTCTATTCAATCATTATGATTGTTACCGGTGGGCTGGTTGGCTTTTCATTATTGTTGGGCGGTCGTAAGTTTGCCACCCAATATATGAATCTGTTTGGTATCAAGCAGTATTTAATTGCGCTGTTCCCCCTGGCGATAATCGTACTGGTATTTCCAATGGCTCTGCCTGCGGCGAATTTTTCAACCGGTCAGGCGTTACTGGTAGCATTAATTTCTGCGGCAATGTATGGCGTATTTTTGCTGATCCAGACCAAAACGCATCAAAGTTTGTTTGTCTACGAGCACGAAGATGACAGTGATGACGACGACCCGCATCACGGTAAACCGTCTGCCCATAGCAGCGTGTGGCATGCTATCTGGTTGATTATCCATCTGATTGCCGTTATTGCAGTCACCAAAATGAATGCCAGCCCGCTGGAGACATTGCTCGACAGCATGAATGCCCCTGTCGCCTTTACTGGCTTCCTGGTGGCTCTGTTGATTCTGTCGCCGGAAGGTTTAGGTGCGTTAAAAGCAGTGTTGAACAACCAGGTCCAGCGCGCGATGAATCTGTTCTTTGGTTCAGTGTTAGCAACCATTTCGCTTACCGTACCTGTCGTCACGCTAATTGCCTTTATGACGGGTAACGAATTACAGTTTGCACTTGGTGCGCCAGAAATGGTGGTGATGGTGGCCTCTTTAGTGCTGTGCCATATCTCCTTCTCCACCGGACGTACTAACGTGCTCAATGGCGCAGCGCATCTGGCACTGTTTGCCGCCTATTTGATGACGATATTTGCCTGACAGTTATATCTCCTCCGATGACGGAAATCGGGGGAGATAAGATAAATTCCTGCTTATTGTATTTCTTCATACTACCTGGACAGCTCGTTAATCAGAATTGCGAGCCTGTACCACAACCTGCACAAAACCACTGCAACAGCTGTTGAAAAGCCGGAATGTACTCTTTATTGCAAACATTTCAGGGATGAAGTGAAGATGAATTGAGACGTAGTATCCACACCAAGCCGGAATTATCCGGTGAGGCGCAATGTTGCGGGGGCTTTATCCCTGGTGGCATTGGTTGCTGGAAAGAGAAAACCCCCGCACGTTGAGAGGTAAAACCTGACAACAGAACGGGGGCTAATCTGTAAGCGTGCAGCAAGAACCGTATTGACGGGGATGTGTTATTCAGTCGGCAGTGCTACGCGCCAGGGGAGCAGTTCGCCGACCCGGTTTATCGGCCAGT
>NZ_MECT01000222.1:0-70280 GCF_001722145.1 Shigella sp. FC1544 | reverse complement strand
TGAGGCCAACGCCCATAATGCGTGCACTGGCGCGACATCCGACGCCATTCATGGCCATATCAATGATTTTCTGGTGCGTACCGGGCTGAGAGGCGGTGTAAGTGAACTGTAGTTGCCATGTTTTACGGCAATGAGAGCAGAGATAGCGCTGATGTCCGGCAGTGCTTTTGCCGTTACGCACCACGCCTTCAGTAGCGGAGCAGGAAGGACATCTGATGGAAATGGAAGCCACGCAAGCACCTTAAAATCACCATCATACACTAAATCAGTAAGTTGGCAGCATTACCCGTTTCTGGATGGTTATGTACTGGTAATGATTGGCGTGGCGCTGGAGCAACTGACTCCGGCGCTAAAACTGGACGCTGACTGGATTGGCTTGTTGGGCGCGGGAACGCTCGCCGGGCTGTTCGTTGGCACATCGCTGTTTGGCTATATTTCCGATAAAGTCGGACGGCGCAAAATGTTCCTCATTGATATCATCGCCATCGGCGTGATATCGGTGGCGACGATGTTTGTTTCATCCCCCGTCGAACTGTTGGTGATGCGGGTACTTATCGGCATTGTCATCGGTGCAGATTATCCCATCGCCACCTCAATGATCACCGAGTTCTCCAGTACCCGTCAGCGGGCATTTTCCATCAGCTTTATCGCCGCCATGTGGTATGTCGGCGCGACCTGCGCCGATCTGGTCGGCTACTGGCTTTATGATGTGGAAGGCGGCTGGCGCTGGATGCTGGGTAGCGCGGCGATCCCCTGTTTGTTGATTTTGATTGGTCGATTCGAACTGCCTGAATCTCCCCGCTGGTTATTACGCAAAGGGCGAGTAAAAGAGTGCGAAGAGATGATGATAAAACTGTTTGGCGAACCGGTGGCTTTCGATGAAGAGCAGCCGCAGCAAACCCGTTTTCGCGATCTGTTTAATCGCCGCCATTTTCCTTTTGTTCTGTTTGTTGCCGCCATCTGGACCTGCCAGGTGATCCCAATGTTCGCCATTTACACCTTTGGCCCGCAAATCGTTGGTTTGTTGGGATTGGGTGTTGGCAAAAACGCGGCGCTGGGGAACGTGGTGATTAGCCTGTTCTTTATGCTCGACTGTATTCCGCCGATGCTGTGGTTAAACACTGCCGGACGGCGTCCATTGTTGATTGGCAGCTTTGCCATGATGACGCTGGCGCTGGCGGTTTTGGGGCTGATCCCGGATATGGGGATCTGGCTGGTAGTGATGGCCTTTGCGGTGTATGCCTTTTTCTCTGGCGGGCCGGGTAATTTGCAGTGGCTCTATCCTAATGAACTCTTCCCGACAGATATCCGCGCCTCTGCCGTGGGCGTGATTATGTCCTTAAGCCGTATTGGCACCATTGTTTCGACCTGGGCACTGCCGATCTTTATCAATAATTACGGTATCAGTAACACGATGCTAATGGGGGCGGGTATCTCGCTGTTTGGCTTGTTGATTTCCGTAGCGTTTGCCCCGGAGACATCGAGGGATGTCACTGGCGCAAACCAGCAATATGACGATCCGCGGGCAGAGAATGGGGTAAATTGTTCAGATTTCTCTCTTTTCTGAATCAATATTATTGACTATAAGCCGCGTGAATATATGACTACACTTTGTGGGAAAACAAAGGCGTAATCACGCGGGCTACCTATGATTCTTATAATTTATGCGCATCCGTATCCGCATCATTCCCATGCGAATAAACGGATGCTTGAACAGGCAGGACGCTGGAAGGCGTCGAAATTCGCTCTCTTTATCAACTCTATCCTGACTTCAATATCGATATTGCCGCCGAGCAGGAGGCGCTGTCTCGCGCCGATCTGATCGTCTGGCAGCATCCGATGCAGTGGTACAGCATTCCTCCGCTTCTTAAACTTTGGATCGATAAAGTTTTGTCGCACGGCTGGGCTTACGGTCACGGCGGCAAGGCGCTGCATGGCAAACATTTGCTGTGGGCGGTGACGACCGGCGGCGGGGAAAGCCATTTTGAAATTGGTGCGCATCCGGGCTTTGATGTGCTGTCGCAGCCGCTACAGGCGACGGCAATCTACTGCGGGCTGAACTGGCTGCCACCGTTTGCCATGCACTGCACCTTTATTTGTGACGACGAAACCCTCGAAGGGCAGGCGCGTCACTATAAGCAACGTCTGCTGGAATGGCAGGAGGCCCATCATGGATAGCCATACGCTGATTCAGGCGCTGATTTATCTCGGTTCGGCAGCGCTGATTGTACCCATTGCGGTACGTCTTGGTCTGGGATCGGTACTTGGCTACCTGATCGCCGGCTGCATTATTGGCCCGTGGGGGCTGCGACTGGTGACCGATGCCGAATCTATTCTGCACTTTGCCGAGATTGGGGTGGTGCTGATGCTGTTTATTATCGGCCTCGAACTCGATCCACAAAGGCTGTGGAAGCTGCGTGCGGCAGTGTTCGGCGGTGGCGCATTGCAGATGGTGATTTGCGGCGGCCTGCTGGGGCTGTTCTGCATGTTACTTGGGCTGCGCTGGCAGGTCGCGGAATTGATCGGCATGACGCTGGCGCTCTCCTCTACGGCGATTGCCATGCAGGCGATGAATGAACGCAATCTGATGGTGACGCAAATGGGTCGCAGTGCCTTTGCGGTGCTGCTGTTCCAGGATATCGCGGCGATCCCGCTGGTGGCGATGATTCCGCTACTGGCAACGAGCAGTGCCTCGACGACGATGGGCGCATTTGCTCTCTCGGCGTTAAAAGTGGCGGGTGCGCTGGTGCTGGTGGTATTGCTGGGGCGCTATGTCACGCGTCCGGCGCTGCGTTTTGTAGCCCGCTCTGGCTTGCGGGAAGTGTTTAGTGCCGTGGCGTTATTCCTCGTGTTTGGCTTTGGTTTGCTGCTGGAAGAGGTCGGCTTGTCGATGGCGATGGGCGCGTTTCTGGCGGGCGTACTGCTGGCAAGCTCGGAATACCGTCATGCGCTGGAGAGCGATATCGAACCCTTTAAAGGTTTGCTGTTGGGGCTGTTTTTCATCGGTGTTGGCATGTCGATAGACTTTGGCACGCTGCTTGAAAACCCATTGCGCATTGTCATTTTGCTGCTCGGTTTCCTCATCATCAAAATCGCCATGCTGTGGCTGATTGCCCGACCGTTGCAAGTGCCAAATAAACAGCGTCGTTGGTTTGCGGTGTTGTTAGGGCAGGGCAGTGAGTTTGCCTTTGTGGTATTTGGCGCGGCGCAGATGGCGAATGTGCTGGAGCCGGAGTGGGCGAAATCGCTGACCCTGGCGGTGGCGCTGTCGATGGCGGCAACGCCGATTCTGCTGGTGATCCTCAATCGCCTTGAGCAATCTTCTACTGAAGAGGCGCGTGAAGCCGATGAGATCGACGAAGAACAGCCGCGGGTAATCATTGCCGGATTCGGTCGTTTTGGGCAGATCACCGGACGTTTACTGCTCTCCAGCGGGGTGAAAATGGTGGTGCTCGATCACGATCCGGACCATATCGAAACCTTGCGTAAATTTGGTATGAAAGTGTTTTATGGCGATGCCACGCGGATGGATTTACTGGAATCTGCGGGAGCGGCGAAAGCGGAAGTGCTGATTAACGCCATCGACGATCCGCAAACCAACCTGCAACTGACAGAGATGGTGAAAGAACACTTCCCGCATTTGCAGATTATTGCCCGCGCCCGCGATGTCGACCACTACATTCGTTTGCGTCAGGCAGGCGTTGAAAAGCCGGAGCGTGAAACCTTCGAAGGTGCGCTGAAAACCGGGCGTCTGGCACTGGAAAGTTTAGGTCTGGGGCCGTATGAAGCGCGAGAACGTGCCGATGTGTTCCGCCGCTTTAATATTCAGATGGTGGAAGAGATGGCAATGGTTGAGAACGACACCAAAGCCCGCGCGGAGGTCTATAAACGCACCAGCGCGATGTTAAGTGAGATCATTACCGAGGACCGCGAACATCTGTCATTAATTCAACGACATGGCTGGCAGGGAACCGAAGAAGGTAAACATACCGGCAACATGTCGGATGAACCGGAAACGAAACCCTCATCCTAATAAAGAGTGACGTAAATCACACTTTACAGCTAACTGTTTGTTTTTGTTTCATTGTAATGCGGCGAGTCCAGGGAGAGAGCGTGGACTCGCCAGCAGAATATAAAATTTTCCTCAACATCATCCTCGCACCAGTCGACGACGGTTTACGCTTTACGTATAGTGGCGACAATTTTTTTTATCGGGAAATCTCAATGATCAGTCTGATTGCGGCGTTAGCGGTAGATCGCGTTATCGGCATGGAAAACGCCATGCCGTGGAACCTGCCTGCCGATCTCGCCTGGTTTAAACGCAACACCTTAAATAAACCCGTGATTATGGGCCGCCATACCTGGGAATCAATCGGTCGTCCGTTGCCAGGACGCAAAAATATTATCCTCAGCAGTCAACCGGGTACGGACGATCGCGTAACGTGGGTGAAGTCGGTGGATGAAGCCATCGCGGCGTGTGGTGACGTACCAGAAATCATGGTGATTGGCGGCGGTCGCGTTTATGAGCAGTTCCTGCCAAAAGCGCAGAAACTGTATCTGACGCATATCGACGCAGAAGTGGAAGGCGACACCCATTTCCCGGATTACGAGCCGGATGACTGGGAATCGGTATTCAGCGAATTCCACGATGCTGATGCGCAGAACTCTCACAGCTATTGCTTTGAGATTCTGGAGCGGCGGTAATTTTGTATAGAATTTACGGCTAGTGCCGGATGCGACGCCGGTCGCGTCTTATCCGGCCTTCCTATATCAGGCTGTGTTTAAGACGCCGCCGCTTCGCCCAAATCCTTATGCCGGTTCGACGGCTGGACAAAATACTGTTTATCTTCCCAGCGCAGGCAGGTTAATGTACCACCCCAGCAGCAGCCGGTATCCAGCGCGTATATACCTTCCGGCGTACCTTTGCCCTCCAGCGATGCCCAGTGACCAAAGGCGATGCTGTATTCTTCAGCGACAGGGCCAGGAATCGCAAACCACGGTTTCAGTGGGGCAGGGGCCTCTTCCGGCGATTCTTTGCTGTACATATCCAGTTGACCGTTCGGGAAGCAAAAACGCATACGGGTAAAGGCGTTGGTGATAAAACGCAGTCTTCCCAGCCCCCGCAATTCCGGTGACCAGTTATTTGGCATATCGCCGTACATAGCGTCGAGAAAGAAGGGATAGGAGTCACTCGATAGCACCGCTTCTACATCGCGCGCGCACTCTTTGGCGGTCTGTAGATCCCACTGCGGCGTGATCCCTGCGTGGGCCATCACCAACTTTTTCTCTTCGTCGATTTGCAGCAAAGGCTGGCGACGCAGCCAGTTAAGCAGCTCGTCGGCATCCGGCGCTTCCAGCAGCGGTGTCAGGCGATCTTTCGGTTTATTGCGGCTGATCCCGGCAAATACCGCCAGCAGATGCAGATCGTGATTGCCCAGCACCAGACGTACGCTGTCGCCTAAGGATTTCACATAGCGCAGAACATCCAGCGAACCCGGGCCGCGCGCGACCAGATCGCCCGTCAGCCAGAGGGTATCTTTCCCAGGGGTAAATTCTACTTTATGCAGCAATGCGATCAGTTCATCGTAACAACCATGAACGTCGCCAATAAGGTATGTCGCCATATTCTTTTAATGAATGAGTGTGGGAACGGCGAGTCGGAATACGGGAATGTCGATGCTGAAAGGGACGCCATTTTCATCGATCATTTCGTAGTGACCCTGCATGGTGCCCAGCGGGGTTTCAATGATTGCACCGCTGGTGTACTGGTACTCTTCGCCAGGCGCGATAAGTGGCTGGACGCCAACCACTCCTTCGCCCTGGACTTCGGTTTCACGGCCATTGCCATTGGTGATCAGCCAGTAACGCCCCAACAACTGCACTGGCGCTCGCCCCAGATTGCGTATGGTTACGGTATAAGCAAAAACGTAACGTTCATTATCAGGTGAAGATTGTGCCTCAATGTAGACGCTTTGAACCTGAATACACACTCGGGGCGAATTGATCATCGTTAACTCTCCTGCAAAGGCGCGTTCTCCGCCAGATAGTTCGCCATCTGGCAATATTGCGCGACAGAGATATTTTCCGCTCGCATCGCCGGGTCGATCCCCATTCCCGTTAACACCTCGACGCTAAACAGGTTGCCGAGGCTGTTACGAATGGTTTTACGACGCTGGTTAAAGGCTTCGGTGGTGATGCGGCTCAACACACGAACATCTTTAACCGGGTGAGGCATCGTTGCATGAGGAACCAGGCGCACGACGGCGGAATCCACTTTGGGTGGTGGTGTAAAGGCTGACGGCGGAACTTCCAGTACCGGGATCACGTTGCAATAGTATTGCGCCATGACGCTTAATCGACCATACGCTTTGCTGTTCGGTCCTGCAACCAGACGATTCACCACCTCTTTTTGCAACATAAAGTGCATGTCGGCAATGGCATCAGTATAGCTAAACAGATGGAACATCAACGGCGTGGAGATGTTATAAGGCAGGTTGCCGAAAACACGCAGCGGCTGACCCATTTTCTCGGCCAGTTCGCCAAAGTTAAAGGTCATCGCATCCTGCTGATAAATCGTCAGTTTCGGGCCTAAGAATGGATGCGTTTGCAGACGTGCCGCCAGATCGCGGTCAAGTTCGATGACCGTCAGCTGGTCCAGACGTTCGCCGACCGGCTCGGTCAATGCCGCCAGACCGGGGCCGATTTCGACCATTGCCTGGCCCTTTTGCGGGTTAATGGCAGAAACAATGCTGTCGATCACGAACTGATCGTTGAGAAAGTTTTGCCCGAAGCGTTTACGGGCTAAGTGGCCCTGGTGGACTCGATTATTCATTGGGTGTTAACAATCATTTTGATGGCGAGATTAAGCGCCGTAATAAAACTGCCGACATCGGCTTCGCCACGTCCCGCCAGTTCAAGCGCGGTGCCGTGGTCCACTGATGTGCGAATAAAGGGCAGGCCCAGCGTAATGTTCACACCGCGCCCGAAGCCCTGGTATTTTAGCACGGGAAGACCCTGATCGTGGTACATCGCCAGCACGGCGTCGGCGTTATCGAGATATTTCGGCTGAAACAGGGTATCGGCAGGCAGCGGCCCGTTGAGTTTCATCCCCTGCGCCCGCAGCTCGTCGAGCACCGGAATAATGGTGTCTATCTCTTCCGTACCCATATGACCGCCTTCGCCCGCGTGCGGATTCAGCCCGCAGACCAGAATGCGCGGTTCGGCAATACCAAATTTTGTACGCAAATCGTGATGCAAAATAGCAATCACTTCGTGCAAAAGTGCAGGGGTGATAGCATCTGCGATATCGCGCAGCGGTAAATGCGTCGTTGCCAGCGCCACGCGAAGTTCTTCGGTCGCCAGCATCATCACCACTTTTTTCGCCTGCGAGCGCTCTTCGAAAAACTCGGTATGACCAGTAAACGGAATACCTGCGTCGTTAATGACGCCTTTATGCACGGGGCCTGTGATCAGCGCAGCAAATTCACCGTTCAGACAGCCATCACACGCTCGCGCCAGCGTCTCCACCACGTAATGCCCATTTTCAATCGCTAACTGCCCCGCAGTGACAGATTCGCGTAGCGCGACAGGAAGTAGCGTTAATGTGCCCGCAGTTTGCGGTTGTGCAGGGGAGTTGGGGGAATAAGGGCGGAGGGTGAGCGGCAAACCGAGCATCGCTGCCCGGTCGGTAAGGAGAGTGGCATCGGCACAAACAACCAGTTCGACCGGCCACTCACGCTGTGCAAGCTGGACAACTAAGTCCGGGCCAATCCCGGCGGGCTCGCCGGGAGTGATCACAACACGTTGGGTTTTAACCATTAGTTGCTCAGGATTTTAACGTAGGCGCTGGCGCGTTGTTCCTGCATCCAGCTTGCTGCTTCTTCCGAGAACTTACGGTTCATCAGCATGCGGTATGCACGATCCTTCTGCGCAGCGTCGGTTTTATCGACATTACGGGTATCCAGCAGTTCGATTAAATGCCAGCCGAATGAAGAGTGAACCGGTGCACTCATTTGACCTTTGTTCAGGCGGGTCAGGGCGTCACGGAAGGCCGGATCGAAAATATCTGGTGTAGCCCAGCCGAGATCACCGCCCTGGTTAGCAGAGCCTGGATCCTGAGAGAACTCTTTCGCTGCGGCAGCAAAAGTCGTTTTACCACTCTTGATATCGGCAGCAATCTGTTCCAGTTTCACACGGGCCTGTTCGTCAGTCATGATCGGCGACGGTTTCAGCAGAATATGGCGAGCATGAACTTCGGTCACCGAGATATTTTTGCTTTCGCCGCGCAGGTCGTTAACTTTCAGAATATGGAAGCCAACGCCGGAACGAATCGGGCCAACAATGTCGCCTTTCTTCGCGGTGCTTAATGCCTGGGCGAAGATACCCGGCAACTCCTGAATACGGCCCCAGCCCATCTGGCCGCCGTTCAGCGCCTGCTGGTCGGCAGAATGAGCAATCGCCAGCTTACCGAAATCAGCGCCGTTACGCGCCTGATCGACAATGGCGCGCGCCTGGCTTTCCGCTTCGTTCACCTGATCAGAAGTCGGGTTTTCCGGCAGCGGGATCAGGATGTGGCTCAGGTTCAGCTCAGTGCTGGCGTCGTTTTGGTTACCCACCTGCTGCGCCAGGGATTCGACTTCCTGCGGCAGGATGGTGATGCGACGACGCACCTCGTTGTTACGCACTTCAGAGATAATCATCTCTTTGCGGATCTGGTTACGATAGGTGTTGTAGTTCAGACCATCGTAAGCCAGACGGCTGCGCATCTGATCCAGCGTCATGTTGTTCTGTTTCGCGATGTTAGCAATCGCCTGATCCAGCTGCTCATCGGAGATTTTCACTCCCATTTTCTGCCCCATCTGCAGGATGATTTGATCCATGATCAAACGTTCCATGATTTGGTGGCGCAGCGTCGCGTCATCAGGAAGCTGCTGCCTTGCCTGCGCAGCGTTCAGTTTTACCGACTGCATTAATCCATCAACGTCGCTTTCCAGCACGACGCCGTTATTGACGACGGCTGCGACTTTATCGACTACCTGGGGGGCAGCGAAACTGGTATTCGCGATCATGGCGATACCGAGAAGCAGCGTTTTCCAGTTCTTCATACTTTTTCCATTTCAATTAACCGCACTGCGGATTACGTGGTAAATCAACAAATCACAAAGTGTTTTGATACGGCAGAATGTTCGAACGCAGCATCTCTTGCGTACCCAGACCGTAGTTGGAGCTCAGGCCGCGAAGTTCGATGTTAAAGCCGATTGCGTTGTCATATACCGCATGTTGTTTATCGTTATCCCAACCGTTCAGCTTCCGCTCGTAACCGACGCGAATTGCATAGCAGCAGGAGCTGTATTGCACACCTAACATAGAGTCGGCTTGCTTGTTCGCATTGGTGTCGTAGTAGTAGGCCCCAACAATGGACCAACGATCGGCAATTGGCCAGCTGGCGACAGCACCTACCTGCGAAATACCATTCTTATATTGCTCAGCAGTGGAATAGTACTTAGGCAGCGTAGCCTGAATATATTCCGGGCTGGCGTAACGGTAATTCAGCTGTACCAGACGGTCTTCATCCCGACGGTATTCAATGCTGGAGTTACTGGTCGCTACGTTATCCAGACGTGTATCGTACTGAATCCCGCCACGCAATCCCCAACGCTCGGAGATACGCCAGTAAGTATCGCCTGCCCACACCAGTGAGCCCGTTTTGTCGTCATTCTCCCATGTTATGTTGTCATCGCCAGTGCGAGACTCCGTGAAATAGTAGATTTGACCAACGGAAATATTAAAATGTTCAACGGCAGCATCATCATATATGCGAGATGTGACACCGGTCGTCACCTGGTTAGCGGAGGCAATACGGTCAAGACCGCCGTAAGTCCGGTCCCGGAACAGGCCAGAGTAGTCAGATTGCAGTAGAGACGAGTCGTAGTTATAGATGTCGCTCTGATCGCGATACGGCACGTACAAATACTGCGCGCGCGGTTCCAGCGTTTGGGTATAACCCGGAGCCAGCATTTCCATATCGCGTTCAAAGACCATTTTGCCGTCAACTTTGAATTGCGGCATAACGCGGTTAACGGATTCGTCCAGCTTGGTCGTGTTTCTGGAGTTATACCAGTCAAGATTGGTTTGCTGATAATGGGTTGCCAGCAACTTCGCTTCGGTATTGATGCTGCCCCAGTTATTAGAGAGCGGCAAATTGATGGTCGGTTCCAGGTGAACACGGGTTGCTTCAGGCATGTCGTCTCTGGTGTTAACAAAGTGCACTGCCTGGCCGTAAATACGCGTATCAAACGGACCAACATCATTCTGGTAGTAGTTAACGTCTAACTGCGGCTCTGCCGAGTAGCTACTGGTGTTCTGCTCGCTAAAGACCTGGAACTGCTTGGTTGAAACGGTGGCATTGAAGTTTTGCACCGCATAGCCAACGCTGAATTTTTGCGTTGCGTAGCCGTCAGTACTGGAACCGTACTTGTTATCGAAATCATTGAAGTAGCTAGGATCGCTGACCTTGGTGTAGTCGACGTTGAAACGCCACACTTGATCCATGACCCCGGAGTGTTGCCAGTAGAACAACCAACGACGTGAACTGTCATCGTTCGGGTGTTCATCTTCATAGACTTTATCTGAAGGCAGATAGTCCAGTTCCATCAAGCCAGCGCCCGCCTGGGAGAGGTAGCGGAATTCGTTCTCCCACATGATGTTGCCACGACGATGCATATAATGCGGCGTGATGGTGGCATCCATATTTGGCGCGATGTTCCAGTAATATGGCAGGTAGAACTCAAAGTAGTTGGTGGTGGTGTACTTGGCGTTCGGGATCAAGAAACCAGAGCGACGTTTGTCACCCACCGGCAACTGCAAATAGGGGCTATAAAAGATCGGTACTGGACCCACCTTAAAGCGGGCGTTCCAGATCTCCGCAACTTGTTCTTCGCGGTCATGAATAATTTCGCTACCTACCACGCTCCAGGTGTCAGAACCCGGCAGACAGGAGGTAAAGCTACCGTTATCCAGAATGGTATAGCGGTTTTCACCACGTTGTTTCATCAGGTCCGCTTTACCGCGGCCCTGGCGACCCACCATCTGGTAATCACCTTCCCAGACGTTGGTATCTTTGGTGTTCAGATTCGCCCAGCCTTTCGGCCCTTTGAGGATCACCTGGTTATCGTCGTAATGGACATTACCGAGCGCATCAACGGTTCGTACCGGCTCCGGTTGTCCTGGTGCCTCTTTTTGATGGAGCTGCACTTCGTCGGCCTGCAGACGGCTGTTACCCTGCATGATATCCACGCTGCCAGTAAACACGGCGTCATCCGGGTAGTCCCCTTTCGCGTGGTCAGCATTGATAGTCACGGGTAAGTCATTGGTATCGCCCTGTACCAGAGGACGGTCATAGCTTGGCACGCCCAACATGCACTGTGAGGCGAGGTCGGCTGCCAGTCCCTGTTGACTATAAAGGGCGGTGGCAATCATGGTGGCCAGGAGAGTGGGGATACGTTTTTTCATACGTTGATTTTATTGTTCCATCATCGGTAACGTTGCGCGTGACAAACGGTCAGAGACTAACGTACTCGTCATCTCTACGCTAGTGTTAATCCTGTCCGAATAGCGTCAGTGGTGTTAGGCACGGCATTGAATGACAGGTATGATAATGCAAATTATAGGCGATGTCCCACAATTGACTGCAGCCGGAAAACGGTAAAAGCACCTTTATATTGTGGGAGATAGCCCTGATATCCGTGTGTCGATTTGGGGAATATATGCAGTATTGGGGAAAAATCATTGGCGTGGCCGTGGCCTTACTGATGGGCGGCGGCTTTTGGGGCGTAGTGTTAGGCCTGTTAATTGGCCATATGTTTGATAAAGCCCGTAGCCGTAAAATGGCGTGGTTCGCCAACCAGCGTGAGCGTCAGGCGCTGTTTTTTGCCACCACTTTTGAAGTGATGGGGCATTTAACCAAATCCAAAGGTCGCGTCACGGAGGCTGATATTCATATCGCCAGCCAGCTGATGGACCGAATGAACCTTCATGGCGCTTCCCGTACTGCGGCGCAAAACGCGTTCCGGGTGGGAAAATCAGACAATTACCCGCTGCGCGAAAAGATGCGCCAGTTTCGCAGTGTCTGCTTTGGTCGTTTTGACTTAATTCGTATGTTTCTGGAGATCCAGATTCAGGCGGCGTTTGCTGATGGTTCACTGCACCCGAATGAACGGGCGGTGCTGTATGTCATTGCAGAAGAATTAGGGATCTCCCGCGCCCAGTTTGACCAGTTTTTGCGCATGATGCAGGGCGGTGCACAGTTTGGCGGCGGTTATCAGCAGCAATCTGGCGGTGGTAACTGGCAGCAAGCGCAGCGTGGCCCGACGCTGGAAGATGCCTGTAATGTGCTGGGTGTGAAGCCGACGGATGATGCGACCACCATTAAACGAGCCTACCGTAAGCTGATGAGTGAACACCATCCCGATAAGCTGGTGGCGAAAGGTTTGCCGCCTGAGATGATGGAGATGGCGAAGCAGAAAGCGCAGGAAATTCAGCAGGCATATGAGCTGATAAAGCAGCAGAAAGGGTTTAAATAAGTTTTAAACTGTAGGCCTGATAAGACGCGGCCCGCATCGCATCAGGCAATCGGCGCACAATTGCCGGATTCGGCGTGAATGCCTTATCCGCCTACCGAACTGCGCCAGCGTGACTATTAAAAATCCGCTGGCGCTTTAAACGTCATACTATTGCCATACGCCGGATGGGTAATCGTCAACATCTCTGCATGTAGCAACAAACGCGGTGCCATCGCTCTCGCTTCTGGTGATGCATAAAAACGATCGCCGAGAATCGGATGCCCCTGCGCCAGCATATGCACACGCAATTGATGCGAACGCCCAGTAATCGGTTTTAACACCACTCTTGCCGTGTTATCCGGCGCATACTCCACCACTTCATATTCCGTCTGCGCAGGTTTACCCGTTTCGTAACAGACTTTCTGTTTCGGGCGGTTTGGCCAGTCGCAAATCAGCGGCAGATCCACCAGACCTTCCGCAGGGGATGGATGCCCCCAGACGCGGGCCACATACTGCTTTTTCGGCTCGCGCTCGCGGAACTGGCGTTTTAACTCCCGCTCCGCGGCTTTGGTCAGCGCCACTACAATCACGCCGCTGGTAGCCATATCCAGACGATGCACCGATTCTGCCTGCGGATAATCACGCTGAATGCGCGTCATCACGCTGTCTTTGTGCTCTTCCAGACGCCCCGGCACAGACAACAAACCGCTCGGCTTGTTAACCACCATAATGTGGTCATCCTGATACAGGATAACCAACCAGGGTTCCTGCGGTGGATTGTAGTTTTCCATCCCCATTTTCGGCTCCGTTACTGATGCGTTACAACGATCAAACGCAGGGCATCCAGACGCCAACCTGCCTGATCCAGGCTTTCCATTACCTGCTGACGGTTGCTCTCAATGGCGGTCAGTTCGTCGTCACGAATGTTCGGGTTCACTGCACGCAGAGCTTCCAGACGAGACAGCTCGGCAGACAGTTTTTCGTCGGCTTCGTTACGCGCTGCATCAATCAATGCACGGGCAGATTTCTCGATCTGCGCTTCACCCAGTTGAAGGATAGCGTGAACATCCTGCTGCACGGCGTTAACCAGTTTGCTGCCGGTGTGACGGTTAACCGCGTTAAGCTGGCGGTTAAAGGTTTCAAACTCTACCTGCGCCGCCAGGTTGTTGCCGTTTTTATCCAGCAGCATACGTACCGGCGTCGGTGGCAGGAAGCGGTTGAGCTGCAACTGCTTCGGAGCCTGGGCTTCAACCACATAAATCAGTTCCACCAACAGCGTACCTACCGGCAACGCTTTGTTTTTTAACAGTGAAATCGTGCTGCTACCGGTATCGCCAGAAAGGATCAGATCCAGACCGTTGCGGATCAGCGGATGCTCCCAGGTAATAAACTGTGCATCTTCACGCGCCAGCGCCACTTCACGATCAAAGGTGATGGTGATGCCATCTTCCGACAGGCCAGGGAAGTCCGGCACCAGCATATGATCGGACGGCGTCAGCACGATCATGTTGTCGCCGCGATCGTCCTGATTGATACCGATAATATCGAGCAGGTTCATGGCGAAGGCGATCAGGTTGGTATCGTCATCCTGCTCTTCAATGCTTTCTGCCAGTGCCTGGGCTTTTTCGCCACCGTTGGAGTGGATTTCCAGCAGCCGGTCACGACCCTGTTCCAGCTGTGCTTTCAGCGCTTCATGTTGCTCGCGGCAGTTTTTGATCAGATCGTCAAAGCCTTCGGTTTGATCCGGTGAAGCCAGATAGTTAATCAGATCGTTGTATACGCTATCGTAAATAGTGCGTCCGGTCGGGCAGGTGTGCTCAAATGCATCCAGACCTTCGTGATACCAGCGCACCAGCACCGACTGAGCGGTTTTCTCCAGATAAGGCACATGGATCTGAATATCGTGCGCCTGGCCGATACGATCCAGACGACCAATACGCTGCTCCAGTAGATCCGGGTTGAATGGCAGGTCAAACATCACCATGTGGCTGGCGAACTGGAAGTTACGTCCTTCAGAACCGATTTCTGAGCACAGCAGTACCTGTGCGCCGGTGTCTTCTTCGGCAAACCAGGCGGCAGCGCGGTCACGTTCGATAATCGACATACCTTCGTGGAACACCGCAGCGCGAATACCTTCACGTTCGCGCAGTACCTGCTCCAGTTGCAGCGCAGTGGCAGCTTTGGCGCAGATCACCAGCACTTTCTGAGAGCGATGGCTGGTCAGGTAGCCCATCAGCCACTCAACGCGCGGATCGAAGTTCCACCAGGTGGCGTTATCACCTTCAAATTCCTGATAAATACGCTCCGGGTAGAGCATATCGCGAGCACGATCTTCCGCACTTTTACGTGCGCCCATAATGCCGGAGACTTTAATAGCCGTCTGATACTGCGTCGGTAGCGGCAGCTTAATGGTGTGCAGCTCGCGTTTCGGGAATCCTTTCACACCGTTACGCGTGTTACGGAACAGCACGCGGCTGGTGCCGTGGCGATCCATCAGCATCGAAACCAGCTCCTGACGGGCGCTCTGGGCATCTTCGCTGTCGCTGTTTGCTGCCTGCAACAGCGGCTCGATATCCTGCTCGCCGATCATCTCGCCGAGCATGTTCAGTTCGTCATTGCTCAGTTTGTTACCTGCCAGCAGCATGGCAACGGCGTCCGCAACCGGACGATAATTTTTCTGCTCTTCAACGAACTGCGCAAAATCGTGGAAACGGTTCGGGTCCAGCAGACGCAGACGGGCGAAGTGGCTTTCCATCCCCAGCTGTTCCGGGGTCGCGGTCAGCAGCAGAACGCCCGGCACGTGCTCTGCCAGTTGTTCAATGGCCTGATATTCACGGCTTGGCGCATCTTCGCTCCACACCAGGTGATGCGCTTCATCGACCACCAGCAGGTCCCATTCGGCTTCACAGAGATGTTCCAGGCGCTGTTTGCTACGACGGGCAAAATCCAGCGAGCAAATCACCAGCTGTTCGGTGTCGAACGGGTTGTAAGCATCGTGCTGAGCTTCGGCATAACGCTCATCATCAAACAGAGCAAAGCGCAGGTTGAAACGGCGCAGCATTTCTACCAGCCACTGATGCTGTAAGGTTTCCGGGACGATAATCAGCACACGTTCAGCAGCGCCAGAGAGCAGTTGCTGATGCAGGATCATCCCGGCTTCAATGGTTTTCCCTAAACCCACTTCGTCAGCCAGCAGGACGCGCGGCGCGTGGCGGCGGCCAACATCATGAGCGATGTTGAGCTGGTGCGGGATCAGGCTGGTACGCTGACCGCGCAGGCCGCTGTACGGCATACGGAACTGTTCGCTGGAATACTTACGCGCGCGATAACGCAGCGCAAAGCGGTCCATACGGTCAATCTGCCCGGCAAACAGGCGGTCCTGCGGTTTGCTGAACACCATTTTGCTATCAAGGAAAACTTCACGCAGGGCTACGCCGGACTCTTCAGTATCCAGGCGAGTACCGATATAGGTCAGCAAGCCATTTTCTTCTTTTACTTCTTCGACTTGCATCTGCCAGCCGTCATGGCTGGTAATGGTATCACCAGGGTTGAACATCACGCGGGTCACGGGGGAATCACTGCGTGCGTACAGACGGTTTTCACCAGTAGATGGGAAAAGTAAAGTGACAGTTCGCGCATCCACCGCGACAACGGTTCCAAGTCCCAATTCGCTTTCTGTATCGCTGATCCAGCGTTGACCAAGTGTAAAAGGCATATGTGTTCGGCTCTATATCTTTAATTGCAGGCAATAACCACCTGCTACCGTGCTTATGAGGTAGTGGTGTTATTCAGGTCCAGGAATGGAAAGGGCGCTATGGTACTGGATGGCAAAGCATTCGTCACGCATCAAAATGGTATCTGGCGAACTCTTTTTTTGCTCAAAATAGCCCAAGTTGCCCGGTCATAAGTGTAGCAAAATTATCCTCAATAAAAGGGAGTATTCCCTCCGCCACGGGTTGTAGCTGGCGGGTCAGATAGTGTTCGTAATCCAGTGGTGAACGTTGGTAGTCCAGCGGCTCCGGGCCGTTGGTGGTCCATACGTACTTAATGGTGCCGCGATTCTGATATTGCAAGGGGCGACCACGCTTTTGGTTTTCTTCATCGGCAAGGCGAGCGGCGCGTACATGAGGCGGCACATTACGCTGATACTCGCTCAGCGGACGGCGAAGGCGTTTACGGTAAACCAGTCGCGCATCCAGTTCACCCGCCATCAGTTTGTCGATGGTTTCGCGTACATATTCCTGATATGGCTCGTTGCGGAAGATGCGCAGGTATAGCTCCTGCTGAAACTGCTGGGCCAGCGGCGTCCAGTCGGTGCGCACGGTTTCCAGCCCTTTAAACACCATCCGCTGTTTATCGCCCTCCTGAATCAGCCCGGCGTAGCGCTTTTTACTGCCGGTATCGGCTCCGCGAATGGTTGGCATCAGAAAACGGCAGAAATGGGTTTCATACTCCAGTTCTAATGCGCTGGTCAGCCGTTGTTTTTGCAGCGTTTCCGCCCACCAGGCGTTAACGTGCTGCACCAGTGCACGACCGATTTTCGCCGCTTCTTCTTCCGAATGTGCGCCTTTCAGCCAGACAAACGTTGAGTCGGTATCGCCGTAGATAACGTCGTAGCCCTGTGCTTCAATCAACGCTTTGGTTTGCCGCATGATCTGATGACCACGCATGGTGATCGACGATGCCAGCCGCGGATCGAAGAAGCGGCAGGCGGTGGTGCCGAGCACGCCATAAAAGGCATTCATGATGATTTTCAGCGCCTGCGACAGCGGTTTGTTACCTTGGCGTTTGGCTTCATCGCGCCCGTGCCAGATGTTAGTCACAATCTCCGGCAGGCAATGTTTTTCTCGCGAGAACCAGGCATCGAGAAAACCTTCGGTACTGTGCTCTGGATCAGGCTGCGCCATGCCTTCCACCAGCCCGACGGGATCAATCAGAAAGGTGCGGATGATCGACGGGTACAGGCTTTTATAGTCCAGCACCAGCACTGAATCATAAAGCCCTGGCCGTGAATCCATCACGTAGCCGCCAGGGCTGGCGTGCGGCGGCACTTCGCCGAGATTAGGCGCGACATAACCAGCGCGATGCATTCGCGGAAAATAGAGATGACCAAATGCCGCCACCGAACCGCCGTGTCGGTCCACCGGCAGGCCGTTCACCGTTGCCCGTTCGAGTAAAAATGGCATGATTTCAGTTTTGTGGAAGATCTGCGTCACCAGCTCGCAATTTTTCAGGTTATAAGTTGCCAGCGCAGGTTTATCTTCGGCGAAACGGCGGTCAATTTCGTCCATTCGATCCCACGGGTTATCGATAGATTTTCCTTCGCCTAATAGCTCCTGAGCGACAGTTTCCAGCGAGAATGAAGAGAAATTCCAGAACGCGGATTTCAGCGCCTCGATACCGTCGATAATTAGCCGACCTTTAGCCTGGGCAAAAAAGACGCCGTTTTTAAAGCCGTGCTCGCGCCACTCCAGCTCGCTATTATCGCGCCCAAGACGCAGCGGAAGACGGTAACGCTCGGCATGTTTTTGCAGCATTCGCAGATCGAACTGCACCACGTTCCAACCGATGATCACATCAGGATCGTAGTTGGCAAACCAGGCGTTGAGTTTTTCCAACAACTGCGGGCGGCTGGCGACGTATTCCAGTTCGAAATCAAGCGAGGAGGCGTCGCCATTCTCCGGCCCCAGCATATAAACGATGCGCTGCCCGCAGCCTTCCAGGCCGATGCAGTACAGCTCACCGTGGCGGGTGGTTTCAATATCTATAGAAACCCACTTGAGCGGCGGACGATAGTCGGGATGCGGTTTCAGACGGGCATTAACGATAGTGCCATTGTGCATATCACCCTCGACCCACACCGGTGAGGTGATAAACCGCTCCATCAGATAGCGTTCTGGCGGGCGCACATCGGCCTCGTAGACGGTAACGCCACCTTCACGCAGGCGCTTTTCGTAATTCATCAATTGGCGATGGGCGCGACAGTAAAGGCCATACACCGGCTGGCGGTGAAAATCCTTTAACGCCAGCGGTGTCAGGCGAAAGCCTTGTTCACCCTGCAAAATATGCTGAGCGCGGGGAACCTGATCGGCGGGAATAAACGCCACGGACTCTTGCGGTGCAAGCGTAACCTGCAACGGCCCGTTGTCCGTCGCCAGCCAGAAGGAGACTTCTGTCCCTTGCGGGGTGTCCCGCCAGTGTCGGGTTAAGATAAAACCTGCCTGCGCCACGCTGAAAATCCATCAAAAAACCAGGCTTGAGTATAGCCTGGTTTCGTTTGATTGGCTGTGGTTTTATACAGTCATTACTGCCCGTAATATGCCTTCGCGCCATGCTTACGCAGATAGTGTTTATCCAGCAGCGTTTGCTGCATATCCGGTAACTGCGGCGCTAACTGACGGCAGAATATCTCCATATAAGCGACCTCTTCCAGCACGATGGCGTTATGCACCGCATCTTCGGCATTTTTGCCCCATGCAAACGGGCCGTGGGAATGGACCAGAACGCCGGGCATTTGCGCTGCATCGATACCCTGTTTTTCAAAGGTTTCTACGATGACGTTACCGGTTTCCCACTCATATTCGCCGTTGATTTCTGCGTCGGTCATTTTGCGGGTGCAGGGAATGGTGCCGTAGAAATAGTCGGCGTGGGTGGTGCCGGTTGCTGGAATCGACTGACCCGACTGCGCCCAGATGGTGGCGTGGCGCGAGTGCGTATGCACAATGCCGCCAATGGAGGGGAATGCCTGATAGAGCAGCCGGTGAGTTGGCGTGTCGGAGGAGGGCTTTTTCGTACCTTCAACCACTTCACCGGTTTCGATGCTAACCACGACCATATCGTCAGCGGTCATGACGCTGTAATCGACGCCGGAAGGTTTGATCACAAAGACGCCGCGCTCGCGATCAACGGCGCTGACGTTGCCCCATGTGAGCGTGACCAGGTTGTGTTTTGGCAGCGCCAGGTTGGCTTCTAATACCTGGCGTTTGAGATCTTCTAACATGTTGACTCCTTCGTGCCGGATGCGCTTCGCTTATCCGGTCTACAAAATCGCAGCGCGTAGGCCTGATAAGACGCGCCAGCGTCGCATCAGGCGTTGAATGCCGGATGCGCTTTGCTTATCCGGCCTACAAAATCGCAGCGTGTAGGCCAGATAAGACGCGTCAGCGTCGCATCAGGCGTTACATACCTGATGTGGCTACTTAGCGACGAAATCCGTAATACACTTCGTTCCAGCGCAGTGCGTCTTTAAACGCTGGCAGGCGGGTGTCGTTATCAATCACCGTGATTTCAATGTCGTGCATCTCGGCGAACTGACGCATATCGTTGAGGTTCAGCGCATGGCTGAAGACGGTATGGTGCGCGCCACCAGCGAGGATCCACGCTTCGGAAGCAGTTGGCAGATCCGGTTGCGCTTTCCACAGCGCATTCGCCACCGGCAGTTTCGGCAGGGAGTGCGGTGTTTTCACCGTGTCTATACAGTTAACCAGCAGACGGTAACGATCGCCGAGATCAATCAGGCTGGCGACAATCGCTGGACCGGTTTGGGTATTGAAGATCAGTCGGGCAGGATCGTCCTTACCACCAATACCGAGATGCTGAACGTCGAGGATCGGTTTCTCTTCTACGGCAATCGACGGGCAGACTTCCAGCATATGGGAGCCGAGCACCAGGTCATTACCTTTCTCGAAGTGATAGGTGTAGTCCTCCATAAAGGAGGTGCCGCCCTGCAGACCGGTTGACATCACCTTCATGATGCGAAGCAGGGCGGCGGTTTTCCAGTCGCCTTCGCCCGCAAAGCCGTAACCCTGCTGCATCAGACGCTGTACGGCCAGACCTGGAAGCTGTTTCAGACCGTGCAAATCTTCAAAGGTGGTGGTGAACGCGTGGAAGCCACCTTGTTCCAGGAAACGCTTCATCCCCAGCTCAATACGCGCCGCTTCCAGCACGTTCTGTCGTTTTTCGCCGTGGATTTGTGTGGCAGGCGTCATGGTGTAGCAGCTTTCGTACTCATCGACCAGCGCGTTAACATCGCCGTCGCTGATGGAGTTCACCACCTGCACCAGATCGCCAACCGCCCAGGTATTGACGGAGAAACCGAACTTGATCTGTGCGGCAACTTTATCACCATCGGTGACCGCTACTTCACGCATGTTATCGCCAAAACGGCAGACTTTCAGATGACGGGTATCCTGTTTAGAGACCGCCTGACGCATCCAGGAGCCGATACGCTCATGGGCTTGTTTATCCTGCCAGTGACCGGTAACCACGGCATGTTGCTGACGCATACGCGCGCCAATGAAGCCGAACTCGCGACCGCCATGTGCAGTCTGGTTCAGGTTCATAAAGTCCATATCGATACTGTCCCACGGCAGCGCCGCGTTAAACTGGGTGTGGAATTGCAGCAACGGTTTGTTGAGCATGGTCAGGCCGTTGATCCACATTTTGGCCGGGGAGAAGGTGTGCAGCCACACCACCAGACCAGCGCAACGATCGTCGTAATTCGCGTCGCGGCAAATAGCGGTGATTTCATCCGGCGTGGTGCCCAGCGGTTTCAACACCAGTTTGCAGGGCAGTTTCGCTTCCGTATTCAGCGCATTAACAACGTGCTCGGCATGTTGGGTGACCTGACGCAGGGTTTCCGGGCCATACAGATGCTGGCTGCCAATGACAAACCACACGTCATAATTATCAAAAATCGTCATTATCGTGTCCTTATAGAGTCGGAACGGCCTGGGCAGCCTGTGCCGGGGCGGAAGTTGGAAGATAGTGTTGTTCGGCGCTCATCGCCCATTGCTGATAGCGGCGATAAAGCTGTTCAAAGCGTTGTGCCTGTTCGCTGCGCGGTTGCAGGGTTTTCTCTACCGCACTGGCCATTTTTTGCTGGGCTGATGGGATGTCTGCGTGCACTTTCGCGGCGACGGCAGCAAAAATCGCCGCACCGAGCGCACAGCACTGGTCAGAGGCAACAATTTGCAGCGGGCGATTCAGCACGTCGCAGCAGGCCTGCATAATGACCTGGTTTTTCCGCGCGATGCCGCCCAGCGCCATCACGTTATTGACGGCGATCCCCTGATCGGTAAAGCACTCCATGATTGCGCGTGCGCCAAAGGCGGTGGCAGCAATCAAACCGCCAAACAGCAGCGGAGCGTCGGTAGCGAGGTTAAGATCGGTAATCACCCCTTTCAGGCGTTGGTTAGCGTTCGGTGTGCGGCGGCCGTTAAACCAGTCGAGCACCACCGGCAGGTGATCCAGAGACGGATTTTTGGCCCATGCTTCGGTCAGCGCCGGAAGCAGTTGTTTCTGGCTGGCGTTGATTTGCGCTTTCAGTTCCGGATGCTGGGCGGCAAGCTGTTCCAGCGGCCAGCCGAGTACGCGACCAAACCAGGCGTAGATATCACCAAACGCCGATTGGCCTGCTTCCAGACCGATAAATCCAGGTACCACGCTGCCATCAACCTGACCGCAAATACCTTTAACTGCCCGCTCGCCAACGCTCTGTTTGTCGGCAATCAGAATGTCGCAGGTGGAAGTACCGATAACTTTTACCAGTGCGTTAGGCTGTGCGCCTGCGCCAACTGCGCCCATATGGCAGTCAAACGCGCCGCCGGAAATCACCACGCTTTCAGGCAGGCCGAGACGCTGCGCCCATTCCGGGCATAAGGTGCCCACCGGAATATCGGCAGTCCAGGTGTCAGTGAACAGCGGGGAAGGCAAATGGCGATTGAGGATCGGGTCCAGCTCATCAAAGAAACTGGCTGGCGGCAAGCCGCCCCAGCTTTCGTGCCACAGAGATTTATGCCCGGCGCTGCAACGTCCGCGACGAATATCCTGCGGGCGGGTGGTACCGGAAAGCAGAGCTGGCACCCAGTCGCACAGCTCAATCCACGATGCGGCAGATTGCGCCACGGCGCTGTCCTGGCGAGTCACATGCAGGATTTTTGCCCAGAACCATTCGCTGGAATAAATACCACCAATGTAGCGGGAGTAGTCAACGTTGCCCGGCGCGTGGCACAAACGGGTAATCTCTTCCGCTTCTTCAACCGCAGTGTGGTCTTTCCACAATACGAACATCGCGTTTGGGTTTTCGGCAAACTCCGGGCGCAGCGCCAGCACGTTACCGTCGGCATCAATCGGTGCGGGCGTCGAGCCGGTACTGTCAACGCCAATCCCGACCACAGCTGCGCGCTGTTCGAGGCTAAGCTCTGCAAGCACGGTTTTCAGTGCCGCTTCCATTGACTCAATGTAGTCACGCGGATGATGACGGAACTGGTTATTCGGGGCATCACAAAATTGCCCTTTTTGCCAACGGGGATACCACTCTACGCTGGTGGCGATCTCTTCACCGCTGGCGCAGTCCACCGCCAAAGCTCGCACAGAATCACTGCCAAAATCGAGGCCAATTGCAATCGCCATCGTTTCACTCCATCCAAAAAACGGGTATGGAGAAACAGTAGAGAGTTGCGATAAAAAGCGTCAGGTAGGATCCGCTAATCTTATGGATAAAAATGCTATGGCATAGCAAAGTGTGACGCCGTGCAAATAATCAATGTGGACTTTTCTGCCGTGATTATAGACACTTTTGTTACGCGTTTTTGTCATGGCTTTGGTCCCGCTTTGTTACAGAATGCTTTTAATAAGCGGGGTTACCGGTTGGGTTAGCGAGAAGAGCCAGTAAAAGACGCAGTGACGGCAATGTCTGATGCAATATGGACAATTGGTTTCTTCTCTGAATGGCGGGAGTATGAAAAGTATGGCTGAAGCGCAAAATGATCCCCTGCTGCCGGGATACTCGTTTAATGCCCATCTGGTGGCGGGTTTAACGCCGATTGAGGCCAACGGTTATCTCGATTTTTTTATCGACCGACCGCTGGGAATGAAAGGTTATATTCTCAATCTCACCATTCGCGGTCAGGGGGTGGTGAAAAATCAGGGACGAGAATTTGTTTGCCGACCGGGTGATATTTTGCTGTTCCCGCCAGGAGAGATTCATCACTACGGTCGTCATCCGGAGGCTCGCGAATGGTATCACCAGTGGGTTTACTTTCGTCCGCGCGCCTACTGGCATGAATGGCTTAACTGGCCGTCAATATTTGTCAATACGGGTTTCTTTCGCCCGGATGAAGCGCACCAGCCGCATTTCAGCGACCTGTTTGGGCAAATCATTAACGCCGGGCAAGGGGAAGGGCGCTATTCGGAGCTGCTGGCGATAAATCTGCTTGAGCAATTGTTACTGCGGCGCATGGAAGCGATTAACGAGTCGCTCCATCCACCGATGGATAATCGGGTACGCGAGGCTTGTCAGTACATCAGCGATCACCTGGCAGACAGCAATTTTGATATCGCCAGCGTCGCACAGCATGTTTGCTTGTCGCCGTCGCGTCTGTCACATCTTTTCCGCCAGCAGTTAGGGATTAGCGTCTTAAGCTGGCGCGAGGACCAACGTATCAGCCAGGCGAAGCTGCTTTTGAGCACCACCCGGATGCCTATCGCCACCGTCGGTCGCAATGTTGGTTTTGACGATCAACTCTATTTCTCGCGGGTATTTAAAAAATGCACCGGGGCCAGCCCGAGCGAGTTCCGTGCCGGTTGTGAAGAAAAAGTGAATGATGTAGCCGTCAAGTTGTCATAATTGGTAACGAATCAGACAATTGACGGCTTGACGGAGTAGCATAGGGTTTGCAGAATCCCTGCTTCGTCCATTTGACAGGCACATTATGCAAGCATTGCTGGAACACTTTATTACCCAATCTACCGTGTATTCATTGATGGCGGTGGTGTTGGTGGCCTTTCTGGAGTCGCTGGCGCTGGTCGGTTTGATTCTACCCGGTACGGTGCTGATGGCGGGGCTGGGAGCGCTGATTGGCAGCGGCGAGTTAAGTTTCTGGCACGCCTGGCTGGCAGGGATTGTCGGTTGTCTGCTGGGCGACTGGATCTCCTTCTGGCTGGGCTGGCGTTTTAAAAAGCCGTTGCATCGCTGGTCATTTCTGAAGAAAAACAAAGCATTACTCGATAAAACTGAACATGCGTTGCATCAACACAGCATGTTCACCATTCTGGTCGGTCGCTTTGTTGGCCCGACGCGTCCGCTGGTGCCAATGGTGGCGGGAATGCTGGATCTGCCGGTGGCAAAATTCATTACGCCGAATATTATCGGCTGCCTGCTGTGGCCACCGTTTTACTTCCTGCCTGGGATTCTGGCGGGCGCGGCGATCGATATTCCAGCCGGAATGCAGAGCGGCGAGTTTAAATGGTTGCTGCTGGCGACGGCGGTATTTTTGTGGGTTGGTGGCTGGCTGTGCTGGCGGTTATGGCGCAGCGGTAAAGCAACCGATCGTTTAAGTCATTATTTGTCGCGCGGCCGTTTGTTGTGGCTGACGCCGTTGATTTCTGCCATCGGCGTGGTGGCGCTGGTGGTGTTAATTCGCCACCCGTTGATGCCGGTGTATATCGATATTTTGCGTAAAGTGGTTGGGGTTTAGGGGATTGTCTTGTGCGGGTTGCTGATGCGACGCTGACCGCGTCTTATCAGGCCTACAAAACGCACTGTCCGTAGGTCGGATAAGGTGTTCACGCCGCATCTGACAGTGCATACTAACCCGTAATCCCCAATATTGCCGAAGCACTCGCCTTACCGCTCAACAATTCTTCAGTCTTACCCTGCCAGGCGATGCGCCCGTCGGCGACCACCACCGAGCGTGTGGCGATCCGCGCCGCATCTTCCACACTGTGCGACACCATCAATAGCGTCATTTTTTGCTGCTGGCAGCTCGTGCTCACCAGCGTCAGCATCTCCTGACGTAACGCCGGATCGAGCGCAGAGAACGGTTCATCGAGCAATAAAATCGGCTGTTCGCGCACCAGACAACGCGCTAACGCCACGCGCTGTCGCTGGCCGCCGGAAAGCTCGCCCGGTAACCGCGCCATTAAATTATCAATCCCCATCTGACGGGCGATAGCGTGCATTTTCTCCTGCTGTGCCGCGTTCAGCTTCAATCCTGGATTAAGCCCCAGCCCGATGTTCTGCGCGACCGTCAGGTGGCTGAACAGGTTGTTCTCCTGAAACAGCATCGACACCGGACGGCGTGACGGCGGCGTCGTGGTGTGATCAACGCCATCGATAGTCAGCGAACCGCTGGCTGGCGTCAGAAAACCGGCAATCAAATTCAGCAGGGTACTTTTACCTGCGCCGCTTGGCCCGAGGATCGCCACCTGCTCGCCGCGTTCCACCGTTAAGCTAAAACGCATCGGCAAATGTTGGTAAAGCCAGGTGATATCAGTCAGTTTTAACATTTCGCCCCGGTAGTTTTTCAATCACGGTAAACAGCAGAAAACAGAGTAGCAGCAGAATTAACGCGGTGACCGCGCCGTCCTGGCTGCGATAGGAGCCAATTTGCTGGTAGAGATAAAACGGCAGGGTACGGAAATCATCGTTACCGAACAACGCCACCACGCCAAAATCACCAATCGACAGCACGCAGGCAAAGGCCAGCGCCTGCGCCAGTGGACGTTTCAGGGCGCGCAGCTCCACCACTTTTAAGCGCGACCAGCCTTCAATGCCCAGCGACTGACACAACATACTGTAGCGGGCGGTGATATCGCGCATCGGGTTTTCCAGTACTTTCAGCGCATAAGGGATCGCCATTAACGCATTGGTGAAAATCACAATGCCGTCAGCAGATTGTTGCAGGCCGATAGTGTTGTTGAGCAGTAAAAAGAAGCCGGTAGCCAGCACAATCCCCGGCATGGCGAGAATCAACATGCCGCTCATCTCCAGCGCCTGACCCGCCAGCATTTTCTGCCGCGCCCGAAGTTCGCGACTGCTCCATAGCAGCATCATGGTCAGCACTACGCACAATACACCTGCCGCCAGCGCAATACGCAACGAGGTCCACAGCGCCTGCCACAGCACCGGTTGTGCCAGCACTTCCGGCAACTGGCGATTTACCCCATCGACGATCACCGCCAGCAACGGTGGCAACAACAGCAGCAGCGCCAGCACTATTAACACCGTGTCGCAAATGCGGCTATGCAGACGATCGTCCGGGTCGCGCCAGCCTTGCAGCAGCGTGGTGCCTGGCGCAATGGCCTTACTCAATCGCTGACTCAACAGTACCAGCCCAAGGCAACACACCATCTGGATCAGCGCCAGCATCGCCGCGCGGGCAGGATCGTAGTCGTAACTCAGCGCCTGATAAATAGCCAGCTCGATAGTGGTCGCCTGCGGACCGCCGCCCAGTGATAGCACGGTGGCGAAGCTGGCGAAACAGAGCATAAAGATAAGTGCAGCAATCGGCGGGATTTGTCGCCGTAACCACGGCCATTCGACGAAGCGGAAAAAATGCCAGCCGCGCATCCCAAGCTGGGCGGCAAGCTGACGTTGTTCGTCGGGAATGTTTTCCAGTGCCTGGAGTAATAAGCGGCTCGCCATCGGCAGATTAAAAAATACGTGCGCCAGCAAAATACCTTGCAGGCCGTAGGGCGAAAAGGTCCACTCCAGACCGAGCGATTGGCAGAGCGATGCCAGCCAGCCCTGGCGACCATAGACGCTAAGAATGCCGAAAACAGCAACCAGCACCGGGAGGATCAAGGTCATTGCGCACAGACGCAACAGCGCCAGCCGACCCGGAAAGCGCCTGCGATAGAGGGCGCGGGCGAGGAATATCGCGGGTACGACAGAGAGTAGCGCCGAGAGAAACGCCTGCCAGAAGGAGAAGCGCACCACATGCCACAGGTAGCTGTCCTGCCAGACTGCCACCCAGTTACCCTGCGGCGCGTTCCACCACAGGGCGAGAAACGCCGCGAGCGCAACCGCTACCACCAGCGTGGCGGCGCTTACACCTGGAATTAACCAGCCGGGAATTAACGGCTGACGGCGCGTTGCCATCCGCTAATCCATGCCTGACGTTGTGCCGCCACTTCAGCTGGTGTGAACTCCAGCGTGGTGGCCGGTTTGGTCAATTGTTCAAACCCGGCAGGCAGCGTGACATTTGCCACCGGATACATCCAGTTACCGGTTGGGATCGCATTCTGAAAAGCCGGAGAAACCATAAACTGGAGGAATTTTTGCGCCAGCTCCGGCTGCTTGCTGGCAGCGGTGCGGGCGGCGACTTCCACCTGCAGATAGTGACCTTCGCTAAAGTTCGCGGCGGCGTAGTTATCTTTTTTCTCTTCGAGAATGTGATAAGCCGGAGAGGTGGTGTAACTCAGTACCAGATCGCTTTCACCTTTTAAAAACAGGCCGTAGGCTTCGCTCCAGCCTTTGGTGACCGTGACGGTTTTCTTCGCCAGTTTTTGCCAGGCTTGTGGGGCGTCATCGCCATAGACTTTTTGCATCCACAACAGCAGGCCCAGCCCCGGCGTACTGGTGCGCGGATCCTGATAAATCACCCGCCAGTTTTGATCGCTCTCAACCAATTCTTTCAGGCTTTGCGGCGGGTTTTTCAGTTTGTTCTTGTCATAGACGAAGGCGAAATAGCCGTAATCAAACTGGACGAAAGTGTCATTATTCCAGCCGCCGGGAACGTTAACGGCATCCGCTGCCACACCGCTTTTGGCAAATAGTCCGGTTTTACTGGCGGCGTCTAACAGATTGTTATCCAGCCCCAGCACCACATCGGCTTTACTATTTTTGCCTTCCATCCGTAGACGGTTGAGAAGCGAAACGCCATCTTCCAGCGCCACCAGTTTCAGTTCGCAGTTACAGTCGGCTTCAAAAGCTTTTTTGATCTTTGGACCAGGCCCCCAGTCGGCGGCGAAGGAATCGTAGGTATAAACAGTCAGAACGGGTTTAGCGAAAACGGGCGCTGTGCACAGCAACAGCAGGGGAAGACATTTTTTTAACACTTTGCACCTCAAAAAAGAGTGGCAAAGGACTTGAGAAGGAGCCTCAAATCCCTTCGCCGGCGTTATCCGGATCAGGTTCGACGGGTATTTTCTCAGCGCACGCGTTTGCGTGGCACCCCGTTGAGAACGGCGTTAGTGTAGTGATTTTGTTATCTACCAGCAATCATGGATCCGGCGGCGCAAACCACGCTGATTTAAAATCGAACCAGCCGAGGGTATTCATACGCAGGCCGCGCATACTGCGTTGTCCCTGAATGATCAGCCAGTGGTGGATAAGCGGCACCATTGCTTTACTGGCGACCAGTTGCTGGCACCAGTTCGCCAGGTTCATTTCGCCATTGCGCCAGCGGGCGGCGTCGGCTTGCCAGTCGATCGGAATACAGTGTTGGAGCAGCGGCACCTCGCACAAGTGCGCGAACAGCGAAAAATCCAGCGGCAGCGTAAAGTTGGCGCTATTAAGCCAGATATCGCTCTCGATCTCTCCTTCATGCCACTGATCGTAGCTGATCTCTTTGATTTCCAGCGTGACCTGGTGACTTGCCAGAATCTGCTGCATGATCCCGGCAATCACCCGATGCTCACTGTGATCCTGATAAAAGGTCAGGGTGAGGCTTTCCAGGCCAGCCGGTTTTTCGCTCTTTATGGTGCGGGCATGGTGCCAACGGGGGAGCAGTCCATAAGCCGGGAACCACAGTTGCTGGTACTGTTCCTCAGCGAAATAGACCAGATTAGTTGGAGAAAGCACATAGCTTACCCAGTCCCTGACTTGCTGATTCGCTCCGCGATGGGTGCGGCTGTCGAATAGTAAATAGTAGCAACCTTCCTCCAGGCGGCTTTCAATCTCTTTTTCCTCACCCTGTGGACCTTTTAGCATCAGACCTCCAGCTGGCTCGTCGGCAATTTCCGGCAGAACCCAGACGTTAACTTCATCGATTAATGCCCGGTAACCGAAGAAGTCATCGAATGCCTGAATTTTCAGTTGATTGGTGGTGTTGCGGATCACCGCATACGGACCGGTGCCGATGGGATGGCTGGCAAAGTTACTGAGGGTTTCCCATTCGCGCGGCAGGATCATCGCCGGAACTTGCCCCAGCAGTAACGGTAACCAGCGGTCCGGTTGCGTGAGATGGATATCCAGCGTCCAGGGCGTCGGCGACACAATGTCCGCAATATGCGAATAGAGCGGCAGCGTATTGATTCGTTTTAAAGAGGCGATCACGTCGTCCATTTCCAGTTCACGACCATGATGAAAATGGACTCCTGGACGCAAAAAGAAACGCCAGTGAAGCGGTGATATTTGCTGCCAGTGGTGGGCGATGTCTGCTTCCAGTTCCCCATTTTCCTCATTTATGCGCGTTAGCGAACTGAAGATTTGCCGGGCAATATGGGTTTCGGAACGGCGCAATGCGCTGCCAGGTAGCAGATTACGCAACGGACGATAGTAGAGCACGCGCAGGATGTGCCGCCCCTGGCGGAAGCTGCGGCCCAGATGAGAAACCAGCATTTGCCGCACAGTCGCTTTGTCGCCAACCAACTGCACTAGTTGGTCGATACGATCCTGCTCCAGCAGGTCTTCCGCCCGCTGTTGCTGAAGCGCCAGCCCGGTATAGAGGAATGTCAGACGCGAGCGTTTACCGCGCCCGACTTCCGCTTCCCACGTCAGCCAGCCGCGATCCTGCATGGTGTTGAGCAGGGTACGCATATGACGACGCGAGCAGCTCAATAACGCTGCCAGTTCGTTGAGCGTTGTGTCCTGCGATTTACCCTCGCAGCATTGCCACAGGCGGATGAACTGTTGTTGCAGACGAGCAGATGACATAAAAGGGGAACTCCTGCGCAAAAGACAGCAACTTTATTTTCCCTATATTAAGTCAATAATTCCTAACGATGAAGCAAGGAGGTGCCCCATGCGTCAGTTTTATCAGCACTATTTTACCGCGACAGCGAAGTTGTGCTGGTTGCGTTGGTTAAGCGTCCCACAACGATTAACCATGCTTGAAGGACTGATGCAGTGGGATGACCGCAATTCTGAAAGTTGACTTGCCTGCATCATGTGTGACTGAGTATTGGTGTAAAATCACCCGCCAGCAGATTATACCTGCTGGTTTTTTTTATTCTCGCCGCGCTAAAAAGGGAACGTATGATCTGGATAATGACGATGGCTCGCCGTATGAACGGTGTTTACGCGGCATTTATGCTGGTCGCTTTTATGATAGGGGGGGCCGGGGCGCTACAGGCTCCTACATTGAGCTTATTTCTGAGTCGTGAGGTTGGCGCGCAACCTTTCTGGATCGGACTCTTTTATACGGTGAATACTATTGCTGGGATCGGCGTAAGCCTCTGGTTGGCAAAACGTTCAGACAGTCAGGGCGATCGGCGAAAACTGATTATATTTTGCTGTTTGATGGCTATCGGCAATGCGCCATTGTTTGCATTTAATCGTCATTATCTGACGCTTATCACCTGTGGTGTGCTTCTGGCATCTCTGGCCAATACGGCAATGCCACAGTTATTTGCTCTGGCGCGGGAATATGCGGATAACTCGGCGCGAGAAGTGGTGATGTTTTCGATTGCCGCCGGGATATTCACACTCAGTCTGGTATTGATTGCATTTATGCTTCCGTCTGTGGCGCGGGTAGAACTGCCGTCGGAAAATGCTTTATCAATGCAAGGTGGCTGGCAGGATAGTAACGTACGGATGTTATTTGTCGCCTCGACGTTAATGTGGACCTGCAACACCATGTACATTATTGATATGCCGTTGTGGATCAGTAGCGAGTTAGGATTGCCAGACAAACTGGCGGGTTTCCTGATGGGGACGGCAGCTGGACTGGAAATACCAGCAATGATTCTGGCTGGCTACTATGTCAAACGTTATGGTAAGCGGCGAATGATGGTCATAGCAGTGGCGGCAGGAGTACTGTTTTACACCGGATTGATTTTCTTTCATAGCCGTATGGCGTTGATGACGCTGCAACTTTTTAACGCTGTATTTATCGGCATTGTTGCGGGTATTGGGATGCTATGGTTTCAGGATTTAATGCCTGGAAGAGCGGGGGCAGCTACCACCTTATTTACTAACAGTATTTCTACCGGGGTAATTCTGGCTGGCGTTATTCAGGGAGCAATTGCACAAAGTTGGGGGCACTTTGCTGTCTACTGGGTAATTGCGGTTATTTCTGTTGTCGCATTATTTTTAACCGCAAAGGTTAAAGACGTTTGATGACGTGGACGATAGCGGAAAGCCCGGTCATTTGACCGGGCAAGGGGATTAATTCATAAACGCAGGTTGTTTTGCTTCATAAGCGGCAATGGCGTCGTCGTGCTGCAAGGTAAGCCCAATACTGTCCAGACCGTTCATCATGCAGTGGCGGCGGAAGGCATCGATGGTAAAGCGATAGGTTTTCTCTCCCGCTTTCACCTCTTGCGCTTCCAGATCCACGTCGAAATGGATCCCCGGATTGGCTTTCACCAGCGCAAACAGTTCGTCCACTTCTGCATCGCTTAATTTCACCGGCAGCAGCTGGTTGTTAAAGCTATTGCCGTAGAAGATGTCAGCAAAACTCGGCGCAATCACCACTTTAAAACCGTAGTCGGTCAATGCCCAGGGCGCGTGCTCACGCGAGGAGCCACAGCCGAAGTTTTCTCGTGCCAGCAAAATGGAAGCGCCCTGATACTGCGGGAAGTTCAGCACGAAGTCCGGGTTTGGCTGTTGGCCTTTTTCATCGAGAAAACGCCAGTCGTTAAACAGATGCGCGCCAAAACCCGTACGGGTCACTTTCTGCAAAAACTGTTTCGGGATGATTGCATCGGTATCGACATTGGCGGCATCCAGCGGAACCACCAGGCCTGTGTGTTTGATAAATTTCTCTGCCATGGTCTGCTCCTTATTTAATGTTGCGAATGTCGGCGAAATGTCCGGTCACAGCAGCAGCGGCAGCCATTGCCGGGCTGACCAGATGCGTGCGCCCGCCGCGCCCCTGGCGGCCTTCAAAGTTACGGTTGCTGGTGGATGCACAACGTTCGCCCGGATTCAGACGGTCGTTGTTCATCGCCAGACACATTGAGCAGCCAGGCAAGCGCCATTCAAAACCGGCTTCAATAAAGATTTTATCCAGACCTTCCGCTTCCGCCTGGGCTTTTACCGGGCCAGAGCCGGGAACCACCAGTGCCTGCACGCCTGGCGCGACTTTTCGCCCTTTGGCGATCTCCGCTGCCGCGCGTAAATCTTCAATGCGCGAGTTGGTACAGGAACCGATAAACACTTTGTCGATAGCCACTTCGGTCAGCGGAATGCCCGGTTTCAGCCCCATATAGGCCAGCGCTTTTTCTGCCGACGCGCGTTCAACCGGATCGGCAAACGAAGCCGGATCGGGAATATTGTCGTTCACGGAAATCACCTGGCCTGGATTGGTGCCCCAGGTGACCTGCGGTGAAATTTCTTCTGCTTGCAGAGTGACAACGGTATCGAAAGTTGCGACTTCGTCGGTTTGCAGGGTTTTCCAGTAGGCAACGGCGTCGTCGAAATCTTTGCCTTTCGGCGCATGCAAACGGCCTTTGACATAGTTAAAGGTGGTTTCGTCCGGTGCAACCAGACCGGCTTTTGCGCCCATTTCGATTGCCATATTGCACAGGGTCATACGACCTTCCATGCTTAAATCACGGATTGCTTCGCCGCAAAACTCCACCACATGCCCGGTGCCGCCTGCGCTACCGGTTTTACCGATAATTGCCAGCACGATATCTTTTGCGGTAATGCCCGGCGCGGCTTTGCCCTGGACTTCAATTTTCATGGTTTTTGCGCGGCCCTGTTTCAGGGTTTGCGTTGCCAGTACGTGTTCAACTTCGGAAGTGCCGATACCAAAGGCCAGTGCGCCAAACGCGCCGTGGGTGGCGGTATGCGAGTCGCCGCAGACAATGGTCATCCCCGGCAAGGTGACGCCCTGTTCCGGCCCCATTACGTGGACGATCCCCTGATACGGGTGATTCAGGTCATACAGTTCGACGCCAAATTCTTTGCAGTTTTTAATCAGCTCCTGCATCTGGATGCGCGCCATTTCACCACAGGCATTAATGTCTTTCGTCTGGGTAGAGACGTTGTGATCCATAGTGGCGAAGGTTTTGCCCGGCTGACGTACCGGGCGACCGTGGGCGCGCAGACCATCGAACGCCTGCGGTGAGGTCACTTCATGCACCAGGTGGCGGTCGATATATAACAGCGGGGTTTCGTTTTCGGCTTCGTACACTACGTGAGCGTCGAATAATTTTTCGTATAACGTTTTAGCCATGATTACACCCCTTCTGCCACATAGCGGGCAATGATATCGCCCATTTCATCGGTACTAACGGCGGCAGCGCCACGGGCTAAATCCCCGGTGCGAATGCCTTCTTCTAATGCGCGGTTAATGGCGCGTTCAATGGCGTAAGCCGCATCATCGGCATCCAGGCTGTAGCGCAGCAGCAGTGCCAGCGACAGAATTTGCGCAATCGGGTTGGCGATGTTTTTGCCTGTGATATCTGGTGCTGAGCCGCCTGCCGGTTCATACAGACCAAAACCTTGCTCGTTCAGGCTGGCGGAAGGCAACATCCCCATCGAGCCAGTGATCATTGCGCACTCGTCAGACAGAATGTCGCCAAACAGGTTGGAGCACAGCAGGACGTCAAACTGTGATGGATCTTTAATCAGCTGCATGGTGGCGTTGTCGATGTACATATGCGCCAGTTCGACATCCGGGTATTCCGTGGCGATCTCGTTAACGATCTCCCGCCATAAAATAGAGGATTGCAGCACGTTGGCTTTGTCGATTGAGGTGACTTTGTGGCGACGCTTGCGGGCAGATTCAAACGCGATGCGGGCGATACGTTCGATCTCAAAACGGTGATACACCTCGGTATCAAACGCTTTTTCATACTGTCCGCTACCTTCGCGGCCTTTTGGCTGACCGAAATAGATGCCGCCGGTCAGTTCGCGCACGCACAGGATGTCGAAGCCGTTAGCGGCAATGTCAGCACGCAGCGGACAGAATGCTTCCAGCCCCTGATACAGTTTTGCCGGACGCAGGTTGCTGAATAATTTGAAGTGCTTACGCAAAGGCAACAGCGCGCCGCGTTCTGGTTGCTGGTCTGGTGGTAAATGTTCCCATTTCGGACCGCCTACCGAGCCAAACAGCACGGCATCGGCTTGCTCACAACCTTCAACCGTCGCAGGCGGCAGTGGTTGCCCGTGGTTATCAATGGCTGCGCCGCCTACATCGTAATGGCTGGTGGTGATGCGCATCGCAAAGCGGTTGCGCACGGCATCCAGCACTTTCAGCGCCTGGGTCATCACTTCCGGACCAATACCGTCCCCCGGCAATACGGCAATATGGTAATTCTTCGACATCACACGGTTTCCTTGTTGTTTTCGTTGTGTTGAGCTTTGCGTTGCAACTCTTTTTCGACTTCTGCGGCACGCCAGATATTGTTCAGTACGTGCACCATGGCTTTGGCGGAGGACTCGACAATATCGGTGGCCAGGCCGACGCCGTGGAAGCGGCGACCGTTGTAGTTGGCGACAACATCCACCTGACCCAGCGCATCTTTACCGTGACCTTTGGCGGTCAGGCTGTATTTCACCAGTTCGACGTTATAGTCAGTGATGCGGTTAATTGCCTGATAGACGGCATCGACCGGACCGTTACCGTTGGCGGCTTCTGCTTTGACTTCTTCGCCACAGGCCAGTTTGACGGCGGCGGTGGCGATATCGTTAGAGCCAGACTGCACGCTGAAGTAATCCAGACGGAAATGCTCCGGCTCTTCTTGCTGCTTACCGATGAAGGCCAGCGCCTCCAGATCGTAATCAAACACCTGACCTTTTTTGTCCGCCAGCTTCAGGAAAGCATCGTACAAATTGTCTAAATTATATTCACTTTCTTTATACCCCATCTCATCCATGCGATGTTTCACCGCCGCACGCCCCGAACGAGAGGTCAGATTCAGCTGGATTTGGTTCAGACCAATAGATTCTGGTGTCATGATTTCGTAGTTTTCGCGGTTTTTCAGCACGCCATCCTGGTGGATACCGGAGGAGTGAGCGAATGCGCCGCTGCCAACAATGGCTTTGTTTGCCGGGATCGGCATATTACAAATCTGGCTAACTAACTGGCTGGTGCGCCATATCTCCTGGTGATTAATGGCGGTGTGGACGTTGAGAATATCCTTACGAACTTTAATCGCCATGATGACTTCTTCCAGCGAACAGTTACCGGCACGCTCGCCGATCCCGTTCATTGCACCTTCCACCTGGCGTGCACCGGCATGTACCGCCGCCAGTGAGTTGCCGACCGCCAGGCCTAAATCGTCGTGGGTATGTACGGAAATAATGGCTTTGTCGATGTTAGGTACGCGTTCATACAGACCGCTGATGATTCCGGCGAACTCAAACGGCATGGTGTAGCCCACGGTGTCCGGAATGTTGATGGTGGTGGCACCGGCATTAATCGCCGCTTCGACCACTCGCGCCAGATCGGCAATGGGGGTACGCCCGGCATCTTCGCAAGAAAATTCAACATCATCGGTGTAATTACGGGCGCGTTTCACCATATAGATAGCGCGTTCGATCACTTCATCCAGCGTGCTGCGCAGCTTGGTGGCGATGTGCATTGGCGAAGTGGCAATAAAGGTATGAATACGGAAGGCTTCGGCGACTTTCAGGGATTCGGCCGCCACGTCGATATCTTTCTCCACGCAGCGAGCTAACGCGCATACGCGGCTGTTTTTAACCTGGCGGGCGATGGTTTGCACTGATTCAAAATCGCCCGGCGAAGAGACGGGGAAACCGACTTCCATCACGTCAACACCCATACGCTCAAGGGCCAGCGCAATTTGCAGTTTTTCTTTCACACTCAAGCTTGCCTGTAACGCCTGTTCACCGTCGCGCAATGTGGTATCGAAAATAATGACTTGCTGGCTCATGGTTTGGGTCCTTGTCTCTTTTAGAGCGCCTCGCTTCGGGCATAAAAAAACCCGCGCAATGGCGCGGGTTTTTTGTTTGACTGCGTGCTGGCTTAATGCTGGATGCCGCTCACTCGTCTACCGCGCAAAGAAGATGCGTTTAGTAGTAGTAGACCGATAAAGCGAACGATGTGAGTCATTAAATCAGCTCCAGATGAATGCGATATGCTTTTAGAGTTACTGGATACAAAAACGGATGTCAACCCTGACGCAATAAAAACGTCCCGCCAGCGCGAGTTCTGCATCCGTAAAATTAGCTAATTGTGCTGCGGTGGTTAAAGCAAGCGATATTAATTTCTGTTTAACGACCGACACTTTTCATAGGTTGACATATTTCAGAATAAATTTTTGCATCTAATCAACGAGGAAAAAGGGGACAAAATGCACGCGTTGCAAAACCTATCCTGATGATTTGTATTGAATTATATGTTTTGCGAATTTTTTTTGATATTGATTTGGTGAATATTATTGATCCATTAATGTTAATAATTAATGCATTAAATATATAAATTAATTATTAAATAAGCACATTTAATCCATTTTGTAGATGATTGAGTATTCGCGGTAGTTATGATTAGATTGTTTTCGCAACAAAAACATTATGGATTATTATGCTGTGGTAAATGACTCATTCCACGGCAATGGATTCTGTTTTTATCAGAACCCATATCTTTATGTTTTCCGAATTTTACTCATTTTGCTTTTTCTTATTTTATATGCATGATAAATCATATTCTTCAGGATTATTTCTCTGCATTCCAATAAGGGAAAGGGAGTTAAGTGTGACAGTGGAGTTAAGTATGCCAGAGGTACAAACAGATCATTCAGAGACGGTGGAGTTAAGCAAGCCACAGCTACGCATGGTCGATCTCAACTTATTAACCGTTTTCGATGCCGTGATGCAGGAGCAAAACATTACCCGTGCCGCTCATGTTCTGGGTATGTCGCAACCTGCGGTCAGTAACGCTGTTGCACGCCTGAAGGTGATGTTTAATGACGAGCTTTTTGTTCGTTATGGCCGTGGTATTCAACCGACTGCTCGCGCATTTCAACTTTTTGGTTCAGTTCGCCAGGCATTGCAACTAGTACAAAATGAATTGCCTGGTTCAGGTTTTGAACCCGCGAGTAGTGAACGTGTATTTCATCTTTGTGTTTGCAGCCCGTTAGACAGCATTCTGACCTCGCAGATTTATAATCACATTGAGCAGATTGCGCCAAATATACATGTTATGTTCAAGTCTTCATTAAATCAGAACACTGAACATCAGCTGCGTTATCAGGAAACGGAGTTTGTGATTAGTTATGAAGACTTCCATCGTCCTGAATTTACCAGCGTGCCATTATTTAAAGATGAAATGGTGCTGGTAGCCAGCAAAAATCATCCAACAATTAAAGGCCCGTTACTGAAACATGATGTTTATAACGAACAACATGCGGCGGTTTCGCTCGATCGTTTCGCGTCATTTAGTCAACCTTGGTATGACACGGTAGATAAGCAAGCCAGTATCGCGTATCAGGGCATGGCAATGATGAGCGTACTTAGCGTGGTGTCGCAAACGCATTTGGTCGCTATTGCGCCGCGTTGGCTGGCTGAAGAGTTCGCTGAATCCTTAGAATTACAGGTATTACCGCTGCCGTTAAAACAAAACAGCAGAACCTGTTATCTCTCATGGCATGAAGCTGCCGGGCGCGATAAAGGCCATCAGTGGATGGAAGAACAATTAGTCTCAATTTGCAAACGCTAACTGAATGCAGAATAGGTCAGACATGAATGTCTGGTTTATTCTGCATTTTTTATTGAATGTAGAATTTTATTCTGAATGTGTGGGCTCTCTATTTTAGGATTAATTAAAAAAATAGAGAAATTGCTGTAAGTTGTGGGATTCAGCCGATTTATTATCAATTTAATCCTTCGTAATGGAGGATTTTATCGTTTCTTTTCACCTTTCCTCCTGTTTATTCTTATTACCCTGCGTTTATGTCTCTGGCTGCCAATTGCTTAAGCAAGATCGGACGGTTAATGTGTTTTACACATTTTTTCCATCAAACAGTGAGGCAGGCCATGGAGATGTTGTCTGGAGCCGAGATGGTCGTCCGATCGCTTATCGATCAGGGCGTTAAACAAGTATTCGGTTATCCTGGAGGCGCAGTCCTTGATATTTACGATGCATTGCATACCGTGGGTGGTATCGATCATGTTTTAGTTCGTCATGAGCAGGCGGCAGTGCATATGGCCGATGGTCTGGCGCGCGCGACCGGGGAAGTCGGCGTCGTGCTGGTAACGTCGGGTCCAGGGGCGACCAATGCGATTACCGGCATCGCCACCGCTTATATGGATTCCATTCCATTAGTTGTCCTTTCCGGGCAGGTAGCGACCTCGTTGATAGGTTACGATGCCTTTCAGGAGTGCGACATGGTGGGGATTTCGCGACCAGTGGTTAAACACAGTTTTCTGGTTAAGCAAACGGAAGACATTCCGCAGGTGCTGAAAAAGGCTTTCTGGCTGGCGGCAAGTGGTCGTCCTGGACCAGTAGTCGTTGATTTACCGAAAGATATTCTTAATCCGGCGAACAAATTACCCTATGTCTGGCCGGAGTCGGTCAGTATGCGTTCTTACAATCCCACTACTACCGGACATAAAGGGCAAATTAAGCGTGCTCTGCAAACGCTGGTAGTGGCAAAAAAACCGGTTGTCTACGTAGGCGGTGGGGCAATCATGGCGGGCTGCCATCAGCAGTTGAAAGAAACGGTGGAGGCGTTGAATCTGCCCGTTGTTTCCTCATTGATGGGGCTGGGGGCGTTTCCGGCAACGCATCGTCAGGCACTGGGCATGCTGGGAATGCACGGTACCTACGAAGCCAATATGACGATGCATAACGCGGATGTGATTTTCGCCGTCGGGGTACGATTTGATGACCGAACGACGAACAATCTGGCAAAGTACTGCCCAAATGCCACTGTTCTGCATATCGATATTGATCCTACTTCCATTTCTAAAACCGTGACTGCGGATATCCCGATTGTGGGGGATGCTCGCCAGGTCCTCGAACAAATGCTTGAACTCTTGTCGCAAGAATCCGCCCATCAACCACTGGATGAGATCCGCGACTGGTGGCAGCAAATTGAACAGTGGCGCGCTCGTCAGTGCCTGAAATATGACACTCACAGTGAAAAGATTAAACCGCAGGCGGTGATCGAGACTCTTTGGCGGTTGACGAAGGGAGACGCTTACGTGACGTCCGATGTCGGGCAGCACCAGATGTTTGCTGCACTTTATTATCCATTCGACAAACCGCGTCGCTGGATCAATTCCGGTGGCCTCGGCACGATGGGTTTTGGTTTACCTGCGGCACTGGGCGTCAAAATGGCGTTGCCAGAAGAAACCGTGGTTTGCGTCACTGGCGACGGCAGTATTCAGATGAACATTCAGGAACTGTCTACCGCGTTGCAATACGAGTTGCCCGTACTGGTGGTGAATCTCAATAACCGCTATCTGGGGATGGTGAAACAGTGGCAGGACATGATCTATTCCGGCCGTCATTCACAATCTTATATGCAATCACTACCCGATTTCGTCCGTCTGGCGGAAGCCTATGGTCACGTCGGGATCCAGATCTCTCATCCGCATGAGCTGGAAAGCAAACTTAGCGAGGCGCTGGAACAGGTGCGCAATAATCGCCTGGTGTTTGTTGATGTTACCGTCGATGGCAGTGAGCACGTCTACCCGATGCAGATTCGCGGGGGCGGAATGGATGAAATGTGGTTAAGCAAAACGGAGAGAACCTGATTATGCGCCGGATATTATCAGTCTTACTCGAAAATGAATCAGGCGCGTTATCCCGCGTGATTGGCCTTTTTTCCCAGCGAGGCTACAACATTGAAAGCCTGACCGTTGCGCCAACCGACGATCCGACATTATCGCGTATGACCATCCAGACCGTGGGCGATGAAAAAGTACTTGAGCAGATCGAAAAGCAATTACACAAGCTGGTCGATGTCTTGCGCGTGAGTGAGTTGGGGCAGGGCGCGCATGTTGAGCGGGAAATCATGCTGGTGAAAATTCAGGCCAGCGGTTACGGGCGTGACGAAGTGAAACGTAATACGGAAATATTCCGTGGGCAAATTATCGATGTCACCCCCTCGCTTTATACCGTTCAATTAGCAGGCACCAGCGATAAGCTTGATGCATTTTTAGCATTGATTCGCGAGGTGGCGAAAATTGTGGAAGTTGCTCGCTCTGGTGTGGTCGGACTTTCGCGCGGCGATAAAATAATGCGTTGAGAATGATCTCAGTGTGCAATTTGCAGCCCAACATGTCACGTTGGGCTTTTTTTGCGAAATCAGTGGGAACCTGGAATAAAAGCAGTTGCCGCAGTTAATTTTCTGCGCTTAGATGTTAATGAATTTAACCCATACCAGTACAATGGCTATGGTTTTTACATTTTACGCAAGGGGCAATTGTGAAACTGGATGAAATCGCTCGGCTGGCGGGAGTGTCGCGGACCACTGCAAGCTATGTTATTAACGGCAAAGCGAAGCAATACCGTGTGAGCGACAAAACCGTTGAAAAAGTCATGGCTGTGGTGCGTGAGCACAATTACCACCCGAACGCCGTGGCAGCTGGGCTTCGTGCTGGACGCACACGTTCTATTGGTCTTGTGATCCCCGATCTGGAGAACACCAGCTATACCCGCATCGCTAACTATCTTGAGCGCCAGGCGCGGCAACGGGGTTATCAACTGCTGATTGCCTGCTCAGAAGATCAGCCAGACAACGAAATGCGCTGCATTGAGCACCTTTTACAGCGTCAGGTTGATGCCATTATTGTTTCGACGTCGTTGCCACCTGAGCATCCTTTTTATCAACGCTGGGCTAACGACCCGTTCCCGATTGTCGCGCTGGACCGCGCCCTCGATCGTGAACATTTCACCAGCGTGGTTGGTGCCGATCAGGATGATGCCGAAATGCTGGCGGAAGAGTTACGTAAGTTTCCCGCCGAGACGGTGCTTTATCTTGGCGCGCTGCCGGAGCTTTCTGTCAGCTTCCTGCGTGAACAAGGTTTCCGTACTGCCTGGAAAGATGATCCGCGCGAAGTGCATTTCCTGTATGCCAACAGCTATGAGCGGGAGGCGGCTGCCCAGTTATTCGAAAAATGGCTGGAAACGCATCCGATGCCGCAGGCGCTGTTCACAACGTCGTTTGCGTTGTTGCAAGGGGTGATGGATGTCACGCTACGTCGCGATGGTAAACTGCCTTCTGACCTGGCAATTGCCACCTTTGGCGATAACGAACTGCTCGACTTCTTACAGTGCCCGGTGCTGGCAGTGGCTCAACGTCACCGCGATGTCGCAGAGCGTGTGCTGGAGATTGTCCTGGCAAGCCTAGACGAACCGCGTAAGCCAAAACCTGGTTTAACGCGCATTAAACGTAATCTCTATCGCCGCGGTGTGCTCAGCCGTAGCTAAGCCGCGAACAAAAATACGCGCCAGGTGAATTTCCCTCTGGCGCGTAGAGTACGGGACTGGACATCAATATGCTTAAAGTAAATAAGACTATTCCTGACTATTATTGATAAATGGTTTTAAACCCGCCCGTTAATTAACTCACCAGCTGAAATTCACAATAATTAAGTGATATCGACAGCGCGTTTTTGCATTATTTTGTTACATGCGGCGATGAATTGCCGATTTAACAAACACTTTTCTTTGCTTTTGCGCAAACCCGCTGGCATCAAGCGCCACACAGACGTAACAAGGACTGTTAACCGGGGAAGATATGTCCTAAAATGCCGCTCGCGTCGCAAACTGACACTTTATATTTGCTGTGGAAAATAGTGAGTCATTTTAAAACAGTGATGACGATGAGGGATTTTTTCTTACAGCTATTCATAACGTTAATTTGCTTCGCGCGTTGGACGTAAAATAAACAACGCTGATATTAGCCGTAAACATCGGGTTTTTTACCTCGGTATGCCTTGTGACTGGCTTGACAAGCTTTTCCTCCGCTCCGTAAACTCCTTTCAGTGGGAAATTGTGGGGCAAAGTGGGAATAAGGGGTGAGGCTGGCATGTTCCGGGGAGCAACGTTAGTCAATCTCGACAGCAAAGGGCGCTTATCAGTGCCTACCCGTTATCGGGAACAGCTGCTTGAGAACGCTGCCGGTCAAATGGTTTGCACCATTGACATTCATCACCCGTGCCTGCTGCTTTACCCCCTGCCTGAATGGGAAGTTATCGAGCAAAAATTATCGCGTCTGTCGAGCATGAACCCAGTTGAGCGCCGTGTGCAGCGCCTACTGTTAGGTCATGCCAGCGAATGTCAGATGGATGGCGCAGGTCGATTGTTAATCGCGCCAGTACTGCGGCAACATGCCGGGCTGACAAAAGAAGTGATGCTGGTTGGACAGTTCAACAAGTTTGAGCTGTGGGATGAAACAACCTGGCATCAACAGGTCAAGGAAGATATCGACGCAGAGCAGTTGGCTACTGGAAACTTATCGGAGCGACTGCAGGACTTGTCTCTATAAAATGATGGAAAACTATAAACATACTACGGTGCTGCTGGATGAAGCCGTTAATGGCCTCAATATCCGTCCTGATGGCATCTACATTGATGGGACTTTTGGTCGCGGTGGTCACTCACGTCTGATCCTCTCGCAGCTTGGCGAAGAGGGGCGTTTGCTGGCGATCGATCGCGACCCGCAGGCTATCGCCGTTGCGAAGACTATTGATGATCCGCGCTTCTCCATCATCCACGGACCTTTCTCCGCGCTGGGCGAATACGTTGCCGAGCGCGATCTTATCGGCAAGATCGACGGCATTCTCCTCGATCTTGGCGTATCTTCACCGCAACTTGATGATGCTAAACGTGGCTTTTCCTTTATGCGCGATGGTCCGCTGGACATGCGTATGGACCCAACCCGTGGGCAGTCAGCCGCTGAATGGCTACAAACCGCAGAAGAAGCCGATATCGCCTGGGTATTGAAAACCTATGGTGAAGAGCGTTTTGCCAAACGCATTGCCTGCGCCATTGTCGAGCGTAACCGCGAACAGCCGATGACCCGCACCAAAGAACTGGCGGAAGTCGTGGCTGCTGCAACGCCGGTGAAAGATAAGTTTAAACATCCCGCGACCCGTACCTTCCAGGCGGTGCGCATTTGGGTAAACAGTGAACTGGAGGAGATAGAGCAGGCGCTAAAAAGCTCGCTCAACGTGCTGGCCCCGGGTGGGCGGCTTTCGATCATCAGCTTCCACTCGCTGGAAGACCGTATTGTGAAACGTTTTATGCGTGAAAACAGCCGCGGTCCGCAAGTTCCGGCAGGGTTACCGATGACTGAAGAGCAGCTCAAAAAACTGGGTGGCCGTCAGCTGCGAGCATTAGGCAAGTTAATGCCGGGCGAAGAAGAGGTGGCTGAGAATCCTCGTGCCCGTAGTTCAGTTCTGCGTATCGCAGAGAGGACGAACGCATGATCAGCAGAGTGACAGAAGCTCTAAGCAAAGTTAAAGGATCGATGGGAAGCCACGAGCGCCATGCATTGCCTGGTGTTATCGGTGACGATCTTTTGCGATTTGGGAAGCTGCCACTCTGCCTGTTCATTTGCATTATTTTGACGGCGGTGACCGTGGTAACTACGGCGCACCATACCCGTTTACTGACCGCTCAGCGCGAACAACTGGTGCTGGAGCGAGATGCTTTAGACATTGAATGGCGCAACCTGATCCTTGAAGAGAATGCGCTCGGCGACCATAGCCGGGTGGAAAGGATCGCCACGGAAAAGCTGCAAATGCAGCATGTTGATCCGTCACAAGAAAATATCGTAGTGCAAAAATAAGGATAAACGCGACGCATGAAAGCAGCGGCGAAAACGCAGAAACCAAAACGTCAGGAAGAACATGCCAACTTTATTAGTTGGCGTTTTGCGTTGTTATGCGGCTGTATTCTCCTGGCGCTGGCTTTTCTGCTCGGACGCGTAGCGTGGTTACAAGTTATCTCCCCGGATATGCTGGTGAAAGAGGGCGACATGCGTTCTCTTCGCGTTCAGCAAGTTTCCACCTCCCGCGGCATGATTACTGACCGTTCTGGTCGCCCGTTAGCGGTGAGCGTGCCGGTAAAAGCGATTTGGGCTGACCCGAAAGAAGTGCATGACGCTGGCGGTATCAGCGTCGGTGACCGCTGGAAGGCGCTGGCTAACGCGCTCAATATTCCGCTGGATCAGCTTTCTGCCCGCATTAACGCCAACCCGAAAGGGCGCTTTATTTATCTGGCGCGTCAGGTAAACCCTGACATGGCGGACTACATCAAAAAACTGAAACTGCCGGGTATTCATCTGCGTGAAGAATCTCGCCGTTATTATCCATCCGGCGAAGTGACTGCTCACCTCATTGGCTTTACTAACGTCGATAGTCAAGGGATTGAGGGCGTTGAGAAGAGTTTCGATAAATGGCTTACCGGGCAGCCGGGTGAGCGCATTGTGCGTAAAGACCGCTATGGTCGCGTAATTGAAGATATTTCTTCTACTGACAGCCAGGCAGCGCACAACCTGGCGCTGAGTATTGATGAACGCCTGCAGGCGCTGGTTTATCGCGAACTGAACAACGCGGTGGCCTTTAACAAGGCTGAATCTGGTAGCGCCGTGCTGGTGGATGTCAACACAGGTGAAGTGCTGGCGATGGCTAACAGCCCGTCATACAACCCTAACAATCTGAGCGGCACGCCGAAAGAGGCGATGCGTAACCGTACCATCACCGACGTGTTTGAACCGGGCTCAACGGTTAAACCGATGGTGGTGATGACCGCGTTGCAACGTGGCGTGGTGCGGGAAAACTCGGTACTCAATACCATTCCTTATCGAATTAACGGCCACGAAATCAAAGACGTGGCACGCTACAGCGAATTAACCCTGACCGGGGTATTACAGAAGTCGAGTAACGTCGGTGTTTCCAAGCTGGCGTTAGCGATGCCGTCCTCAGCGTTAGTAGATACTTACTCACGTTTTGGACTGGGAAAAGCGACCAATTTGGGGTTGGTCGGAGAACGCAGTGGCTTATATCCTCAAAAACAACGGTGGTCTGACATAGAGAGGGCCACCTTCTCTTTCGGCTACGGGCTAATGGTAACACCGTTACAGTTAGCGCGAGTCTACGCAACTATCGGCAGCTACGGCATTTATCGCCCACTGTCGATTACCAAAGTTGACCCCCCGGTTCCCGGTGAACGTGTCTTCCCGGAATCCATTGTCCGCACCGTGGTGCATATGATGGAAAGCGTGGCGCTACCGGGCGGCGGCGGCGTGAAGGCGGCGATTAAAGGCTATCGTATCGCCATTAAAACCGGTACCGCGAAAAAGGTCGGGTCGGACGGTCGCTACATCAATAAATATATTGCTTATACCGCAGGCGTTGCGCCTGCGAGTCAGCCGCGCTTCGCGCTGGTTGTTGTTATCAACGATCCGCAGGCGGGTAAATACTACGGCGGCGCCGTTTCCGCGCCGGTCTTTGGTGCCATCATGGGCGGCGTATTGCGTACCATGAACATCGAGCCGGATGCGCTGACAACGGGCGATAAAAATGAATTTGTGATTAATCAAGGCGAGGGGACAGGTGGCAGATCGTAATTTGCGCGACCTTCTTGCTCCGTGGGTGCCAGACGCACCTTCGCGAGCACTGCGAGAGATGACACTCGACAGCCGTGTGGCTGCGGCGGGCGATCTCTTTGTAGCTGTAGTAGGTCATCAGGCGGACGGGCGTCGATATATCCCGCAGGCGATAGCGCAAGGTGTGGCTGCCATTATTGCAGAGGCGAAAGATGAGGCGACCGACGGTGAAATCCGTGAAATGCACGGCGTACCGGTCATCTATCTCAGCCAGCTCAACGAGCGTTTATCTGCACTGGCGGGCCGCTTTTACCATGAACCCTCTGACAATTTACGTCTCGTAGGCGTAACGGGCACCAACGGCAAAACCACGACTACCCAGCTGCTGGCGCAGTGGAGCCAACTGCTTGGCGAAACCAGCGCGGTAATGGGCACCGTTGGTAACGGTCTGCTGGGGAAAGTGATCCCGACAGAAAATACCACCGGTTCGGCAGTCGATGTTCAGCATGAGCTGGCGGGGCTGGTGGAGCAGGGCGCGACGTTTTGCGCAATGGAAGTTTCCTCCCACGGGCTGGTACAGTACCGTGTGGCGGCATTGAAATTTGCGGCGTCGGTCTTTACCAACTTAAGCCGCGATCACCTTGATTATCATGGTGATATGGAACACTACGAAGCTGCGAAATGGCTGCTTTATTCTGAACATCATTGCGGTCAGGCGATTATTAACGCCGACGATGAAGTGGGCCGCCGTTGGCTGGCAAAGCTGCCGGACGCGGTTGCGGTATCAATGGAAGATCATATTAATCTGAACTGTCACGGACGCTGGTTAAAAGTGATCGACGTGAACTATCACGACAGCGGTGTGACGATTCGCTTTAGCTCAAGTTGGGGCGATGGCGAAATTGAAAGCCATCTGATAGGCGCTTTTAACGTCAGCAACCTGCTGCTCGCGCTGGCGACACTGTTGGCACTCGGCTATCCATTGGCTGATCTGTTGAAAACCGCCGCGCGTCTGCAACCGGTTTGCGGACGTATGGAAGTGTTCACTGCGCCAGGCAAACCGACGGTGGTGGTGGATTACGCGCATACGCCGGATGCACTGGAAAAAGCCTTACAGGCGGCGCGTCTGCACTGTGCGGGCAAGCTGTGGTGTGTCTTTGGCTGTGGTGGCGATCGCGATAAAGGTAAGCGTCCACTGATGGGCGCAATTGCCGAAGAGTTTGCTGACGTGGCGGTGGTGACGGACGATAACCCGCGTACCGAAGAACCGCGTGCCATCATCAACGATATTCTGGCGGGAATGTTAGATGCCGGACATGCCAAAGTGATGGAAGGCCGTGCTGAAGCGGTGACTTGCGCCGTTATGCAGGCTAAAGAGAACGATGTGGTGCTGGTCGCGGGCAAAGGCCATGAAGATTACCAGATTGTTGGCAATCAGCGTCTGGACTACTCCGATCGCGTCACGGTGGCGCGTCTGCTGGGGGTGATTGCATGATTAGCGTAACCCTTAGCCAACTTACCGACATTCTCAACGGTGAACTGCAAGGTGCAGATATCACCCTTGATGCTGTAACCACTGATACCCGAAAACTGACGCCGGGCTGCCTGTTTGTTGCCCTGAAAGGCGAACGTTTTGATGCCCACGATTTTGCCGACCAGGCGAAAGCTGGCGGCGCGGGCGCACTACTGGTCAGCCGTCCGCTGGATATCGACCTGCCGCAGTTAATCGTCAAGGATACGCGTCTGGCGTTTGGTGAACTGGCTGCATGGGTTCGCCAGCAAGTTCCGGCGCGCGTGGTTGCTCTGACAGGTTCCTCCGGCAAAACCTCCGTTAAAGAGATGACGGCGGCGATTTTAAGCCAGTGCGGCAACACGCTTTATACGGCAGGCAATCTCAACAACGACATCGGTGTACCGATGACGTTGTTGCGCTTAACGCCGGAATACGATTACGCAGTTATTGAACTTGGCGCGAACCATCAGGGCGAAATAGCCTGGACTGTGAGTCTGACTCGCCCGGAAGCTGCGCTGGTCAACAACCTGGCAGCGGCGCATCTGGAAGGTTTTGGCTCGCTTGCGGGTGTCGCGAAAGCGAAAGGTGAAATCTTTAGCGGCCTGCCGGAAAACGGTATCGCCATTATGAACGCCGACAACAACGACTGGCTGAACTGGCAGAGCGTAATTGGCTCACGCAAAGTGTGGCGTTTCTCACCCAATGCCGCCAACAGCGATTTCACCGCCACCAATATCCATGTGACCTCGCACGGTACGGAATTTACCCTACAAACCCCAACCGGTAGCGTCGATGTTCTGCTGCCGTTGCCGGGGCGTCACAATATTGCGAATGCGCTGGCAGCCGCTGCGCTCTCCATGTCCGTGGGCGCAACGCTTGATGCTATCAAAGCGGGGCTGGCAAATCTGAAAGCTGTTCCAGGCCGTCTGTTCCCCATCCAACTGGCAGAAAACCAGTTGCTGCTCGACGACTCCTACAACGCCAATGTCGGTTCAATGACCGCCGCTGTTCAGGTACTGGCTGAAATGCCGGGCTACCGCGTGCTGGTGGTGGGCGATATGGCGGAACTGGGCGCTGAAAGCGAAGCCTGCCATGTACAGGTGGGCGAGGCGGCAAAAGCTGCTGGTATTGACCGCGTGTTAAGCGTGGGTAAACAAAGCCATGCTATCAGCACCGCCAGCGGCGTTGGCGAACATTTTGCTGATAAAACTGCGTTAATTACGCGTCTTAAATCACTGATTGCTGAGCAACAGGTAATTACGATTTTAGTTAAGGGTTCACGTAGTGCCGCCATGGAAGAGGTAGTACGCGCTTTACAGGAGAATGGGACATGTTAGTTTGGCTGGCCGAACATTTGGTCAAATATTATTCCGGCTTTAACGTCTTTTCCTATCTGACGTTTCGCGCCATCGTCAGCCTGCTGACCGCGCTGTTCATCTCATTGTGGATGGGCCCGCGTATGATTGCTCATTTGCAAAAACTTTCCTTTGGTCAGGTGGTGCGTAACGACGGTCCTGAATCACACTTCAGCAAGCGCGGTACGCCGACCATGGGCGGGATTATGATCCTGACGGCGATTGTGATCTCCGTACTGCTGTGGGCTTACCCGTCCAATCCGTACGTCTGGTGCGTGTTGGTGGTGCTGGTAGGTTACGGTGTTATTGGCTTTGTTGATGATTATCGCAAAGTGGTGCGTAAAGACACCAAAGGGTTGATCGCTCGTTGGAAGTATTTCTGGATGTCGGTCATTGCGCTGGGTGTCGCCTTCGCCCTGTACCTTGCCGGCAAAGACACGCCCGCAACGCAGCTGGTGGTCCCATTCTTTAAAGATGTGATGCCGCAGTTGGGGCTGTTCTACATTCTGCTGGCTTACTTCGTCATTGTGGGTACTGGCAACGCGGTAAACCTGACCGATGGTCTCGACGGCCTGGCAATTATGCCGACCGTATTTGTCGCCGGTGGTTTTGCGCTGGTGGCGTGGGCGACCGGCAACATGAACTTTGCCAGCTATTTACACATACCGTATCTGCGACACGCCGGGGAACTGGTTATTGTCTGTACCGCGATAGTCGGGGCAGGACTGGGCTTCCTGTGGTTTAACACCTATCCGGCGCAGGTCTTTATGGGCGATGTAGGTTCGCTGGCGTTAGGTGGTGCGTTAGGCATTATCGCCGTACTGCTACGTCAGGAATTCCTGCTGGTGATTATGGGGGGCGTGTTCGTGGTAGAAACGCTTTCTGTCATCCTGCAGGTCGGCTCCTTTAAACTGCGCGGACAACGTATTTTCCGCATGGCACCGATTCATCACCACTATGAACTGAAAGGCTGGCCGGAACCGCGCGTCATTGTGCGTTTCTGGATTATTTCGCTGATGCTGGTTCTGATTGGTCTGGCAACGCTGAAGGTACGTTAATCATGGCTGATTATCAGGGTAAAAATGTCGTCATTATCGGCCTGGGCCTCACCGGGCTTTCCTGCGTGGACTTTTTCCTCGCTCGCGGTGTGACGCCGCGCGTTATGGATACGCGTATGACACCGCCTAGCCTGGATAAATTACCCGAAGCCGTAGAACGCCACACGGGCAGTCTGAATGATGAATGGCTGATGGCGGCAGATCTGATTGTCGCCAGTCCCGGTATTGCACTGGCGCATCCATCCTTAAGCGCTGCCGCTGATGCCGGAATCGAAATCGTTGGCGATATCGAGCTGTTCTGCCGCGAAGCACAAGCACCGATTGTGGCGATTACCGGTTCTAACGGCAAAAGCACGGTCACCACGCTAGTGGGTGAAATGGCGAAAGCGGCGGGGGTTAACGTTGGTGTGGGTGGCAATATTGGCCTGCCAGCGTTGATGCTGCTTGATGCTGAGTGCGAACTGTACGTGCTGGAACTGTCGAGCTTCCAGCTGGAAACCACTTCCAGCTTACAGGCGGTGGCGGCGACCATTCTGAACGTGACTGAAGATCATATGGACCGCTATCCGTTTGGTTTGCAGCAATACCGTGCGGCAAAATTGCGTATTTACGAAAATGCGAAAGTTTGTGTCGTCAATGCTGATGATGCCTTAACAATGCCGATTCGCGGTGCTGATGAACGCTGCGTCAGCTTTGGCGTCAACATGGGTGACTATCACCTGAATCATCAGCAGGGAGAAACCTGGCTGCGAGTGAAAGGCGAGAAAGTGCTGAACGTGAAAGAGATGAAACTTTCCGGGCAGCATAACTACACCAATGCGCTGGCAGCACTGGCACTGGCAGACGCAGCTGGTTTGCCGCGCGCCAGCAGCCTGAAAGCGTTAACCACCTTCACCGGTCTGCCGCATCGCTTTGAAGTGGTGCTGGAGCACAATGGCGTACGCTGGATTAACGATTCGAAAGCCACTAACGTCGGCAGTACGGAAGCGGCGTTGAATGGCTTGCAGGTAGACGGCACGCTGCATTTGTTGCTGGGCGGCGATGGTAAATCGGCGGACTTCAGTCCACTGGCGCGCTATCTGAATGGCGACAACGTGCGTTTGTACTGTTTTGGTCGTGACGGTGCGCAGCTGGCGGCGCTACGCCCGGAAGTGGCAGAACAAACCGAAACTATGGAACAGGCGATGCGCTTGCTGGCTCCGCGTGTTCAGCCGGGCGATATGGTTCTGCTCTCCCCGGCCTGTGCCAGCCTTGATCAGTTCAAGAACTTTGAACAACGAGGCAATGAGTTTGCCCGTCTGGCGAAGGAGTTAGGTTGATGCGTTTATCTCTCCCTCGCCTGAAAATGCCGCGCCTGCCAGGATTCAGTATCCTGGTCTGGATCTCCACGGCGCTAAAAGGCTGGGTGATGGGCTCGCGGGAAAAAGATACCGACAGCCTGATCATGTACGATCGCACCTTACTGTGGCTGACCTTCGGCCTTGCGGCGATTGGCTTTATCATGGTGACCTCGGCGTCAATGCCCATAGGGCAACGCTTAACCAACGATCCGTTCTTCTTCGCGAAGCGTGATGGCGTCTATCTGATCCTGGCATTCATTCTGGCGATCATTACGCTGCGTCTGCCGATGGAGTTCTGGCAACGCTACAGTGCCACGATGCTGCTCGGATCTATCATCCTGCTGATGATCGTGCTGGTAGTGGGTAGCTCGGTTAAAGGGGCATCGCGTTGGATCGATCTCGGTTTGCTGCGTATCCAGCCTGCGGAGCTGACAAAACTGTCGCTGTTTTGTTATATCGCCAACTATCTGGTGCGTAAAGGCGACGAAGTACGTAATAACCTGCGCGGCTTCCTGAAACCGATGGGCGTGATTCTGGTGTTGGCAGTGTTACTGCTGGCACAGCCAGACCTTGGTACGGTGGTGGTGGTGTTTGTGACTACGCTGGCGATGTTGTTCCTGGCGGGAGCGAAATTGTGGCAGTTCATTGCCATTATCGGTATGGGCATTTCAGCGGTTGTGTTGCTGATACTCGCCGAACCGTACCGTATCCGCCGTGTTACCGCATTCTGGAACCCGTGGGAAGATCCCTTTGGCAGCGGCTATCAGTTAACGCAATCGCTGATGGCGTTTGGTCGCGGCGAACTTTGGGGACAAGGTTTAGGTAACTCGGTACAAAAACTGGAGTATCTGCCGGAAGCGCACACTGACTTTATTTTCGCCATTATCGGCGAAGAACTGGGGTATGTCGGTGTGGTGCTGGCACTTTTAATGGTATTCTTCGTCGCTTTTCGCGCGATGTCGATTGGCCGCAAAGCGTTAGAAATTGACCACCGTTTTTCCGGTTTTCTCGCCTGTTCTATTGGCATCTGGTTTAGCTTCCAGGCGCTGGTTAACGTAGGCGCGGCGGCGGGGATGTTACCGACCAAAGGTCTGACATTGCCGCTGATCAGTTACGGTGGTTCGAGCTTACTGATTATGTCGACAGCCATCATGATGCTGTTGCGTATTGATTATGAAACGCGTCTGGAGAAAGCGCAGGCGTTTGTACGAGGTTCACGATGAGTGGTCAAGGAAAGCGATTAATGGTGATGGCAGGCGGAACCGGTGGACATGTATTCCCGGGACTGGCGGTTGCGCACCATCTAATGGCTCAGGGTTGGCAAGTTCGCTGGCTGGGGACTGCCGACCGTATGGAAGCGGACTTAGTGCCAAAACATGGCATCGAAATTGATTTCATTCGTATCTCTGGTCTGCGTGGAAAAGGTATAAAAGCACTGATAGCTGCGCCGCTGCGTATCTTCAACGCCTGGCGTCAGGCGCGGGCGATTATGAAAGCGTACAAACCTGACGTGGTACTCGGTATGGGCGGCTATGTATCAGGTCCAGGTGGTCTGGCCGCGTGGTCGTTAGGCATTCCGGTTGTACTTCATGAACAAAACGGTATTGCGGGCTTAACCAATAAATGGCTGGCGAAGATTGCCACCAAAGTGATGCAGGCGTTTCCAGGCGCTTTCCCTAATGCGGAAGTGGTGGGTAACCCGGTGCGTACCGATGTGCTGGCGCTGCCGTTGCCGCAGCAACGTTTGGCTGGACGTGAAGGTCCGGTTCGTGTGCTGGTAGTGGGTGGTTCCCAGGGCGCACGCATTCTTAACCAGACAATGCCGCAGGTTGCTGCGAAACTGGGTGATTCAGTCACTATCTGGCATCAGAGCGGTAAAGGTTCGCAACAATCCGTTGAACAGGCGTATGCCGAAGCGGGGCAACCGCAGCATAAAGTGACGGAATTTATTGATGATATGGCGGCGGCGTATGCGTGGGCGGATGTCGTCGTTTGCCGCTCCGGTGCTTTAACGGTGAGTGAAATCGCCGCGGCAGGACTACCGGCGTTGTTTGTGCCGTTTCAACATAAAGACCGCCAGCAATACTGGAATGCGCTACCGCTGGAAAAAGCGGGCGCAGCCAAAATTATCGAGCAGCCACAGCTTAGCGTGGATGCTGTCGCCAACACCCTGGCCGGGTGGTCGCGAGAAACCTTATTAACCATGGCAGAACGCGCCCGCGCTGCATCCATTCCGGATGCCACCGAGCGAGTGGCAAATGAAGTGAGCCGGGCTGCCCGGGCGTAATTGTAGCGATGCCTTTTGCATCGTATGAATTTAAGAAGTTAATGGCGTAAAGAATGAATACACAACAATTGGCAAAACTGCGTACCATCGTGCCCGAAATGCGTCGCGTTCGGCACATACATTTTGTCGGCATCGGTGGTGCCGGTATGGGCGGTATTGCCGAAGTTCTGGCCAATGAAGGTTATCAGATCAGTGGTTCCGATTTAGCGCCAAATCCGGTCACGCAGCAGTTAATGAATCTGGGAGCGACGATTTATTTCAACCATCGCCCGGAAAACGTACGTGATGCCAGCGTGGTCGTTGTTTCCAGCGCCATTTCTGCCGATAACCCGGAAATTGTCGCAGCTCATGAAGCGCGTATTCCGGTGATCCGTCGTGCCGAAATGCTGGCTGAGTTAATGCGTTTTCGTCATGGCATCGCCATTGCAGGAACGCACGGCAAAACGACAACCACCGCGATGGTTTCCAGCATCTACGCAGAAGCGGGGCTCGACCCAACCTTCGTTAACGGCGGGCTGGTAAAAGCGGCGGGGGTTCATGCGCGTTTGGGGCATGGTCGGTACCTGATTGCCGAAGCAGATGAGAGTGATGCATCGTTCCTGCATCTGCAACCGATGGTGGCGATTGTCACCAATATCGAAGCCGACCACATGGATACCTACCAGGGCGACTTTGAGAATTTAAAACAGACTTTTATTAATTTTCTGCACAACCTGCCGTTTTACGGTCGTGCGGTGATGTGTGTTGATGATCCGGTGATCCGCGAATTGTTACCGCGTGTGGGACGTCAGACCACGACTTACGGCTTCAGCGAAGATGCCGACGTGCGTGTAGAAGATTATCAGCAGATTGGCCCGCAGGGGCACTTTACGCTGCTGCGCCAGGACAAAGAGCCGATGCGCGTCACCCTGAATGCGCCAGGCCGTCATAACGCGCTGAACGCCGCAGCTGCGGTTGCGGTTGCTACGGAAGAGGGAATTGACGACGAGGCTATTTTGCGTGCGCTGGAGAGCTTCCTGGGGACTGGTCGCCGTTTTGATTTCCTCGGTGAATTCCCGCTGGAGCCAGTGAATGGTAAAAGCGGTACGGCAATGCTGGTCGATGACTACGGCCACCACCCGACGGAAGTTGACGCCACCATTAAAGCGGCGCGCGCAGGCTGGCCGGATAAAAACCTGGTAATGCTGTTTCAGCCGCACCGTTTTACCCGTACGCGCGACCTGTATGATGATTTCGCCAATGTGCTGACGCAGGTTGATACCCTGTTGATGCTGGAAGTGTATCCGGCTGGCGAAGCGCCAATTCCGGGAGCGGACAGCCGTTCGCTGTGTCGCACAATTCGTGGACGTGGGAAAATTGATCCCATTCTGGTGCCGGACCCTGCGCAGGTAGCCGAGATGCTGGCACCGGTATTAACCGGTAACGACCTGATTCTCGTTCAGGGGGCTGGTAATATCGGAAAAATTGCCCGTTCTTTAGCTGAAATCAAACTGAAGCCGCAAACTCCGGAGGAAGAACAACATGACTGATAAAATCGCGGTCCTGTTGGGCGGGACTTCCGCTGAGCGGGAAGTTTCTCTGAATTCTGGCGCAGCGGTGTTAGCCGGGCTGCGTGAAGGTGGTATTGATGCGTATCCTGTCGACCCGAAAGAAGTCGACGTGACGCAACTGAAGTCGATGGGTTTTCAGAAAGTGTTTATCGCGCTACACGGTCGCGGCGGTGAAGATGGTACGCTGCAGGGCATGCTCGAGCTGATGGGCTTGCCTTATACTGGCAGCGGAGTGATGGCATCTGCGCTTTCAATGGATAAACTACGCAGCAAACTGCTGTGGCAAGGTGCCGGTTTACCGGTCGCGCCGTGGGTAGCGTTAACCCGCGCAGAGTTTGAAAAAGGCCTGAGCGATAAGCAGTTAGCAGAAATTTCTGCTCTGGGTTTGCCGGTTATCGTTAAGCCGAGCCGCGAAGGTTCCAGTGTGGGAATGTCAAAAGTAGTAGCAGAAAATGCTCTACAAGATGCATTAAGATTGGCATTTCAGCACGATGAAGAAGTATTGATTGAAAAATGGCTAAGTGGGCCGGAGTTCACGGTTGCGATACTCGGTGAAGAAATTTTACCGTCAATACGTATTCAACCGTCCGGAACCTTCTATGATTATGAGGCGAAGTATCTCTCTGATGAGACACAGTATTTCTGCCCCGCAGGTCTGGATGCGTCACAAGAGGCCAATTTGCAGGCATTAGTGCTGAAAGCATGGACGACGTTAGGTTGCAAAGGATGGGGACGTATTGACGTTATGCTGGACAGCGATGGACAGTTTTATCTGCTGGAAGCCAATACCTCACCGGGTATGACCAGCCACAGCCTGGTGCCGATGGCGGCACGTCAGGCAGGTATGAGCTTCTCGCAGTTGGTAGTACGAATTCTGGAACTGGCGGACTAATATGTCGCAGGCTGCTCTGAACACGCGAAACAGCGAAGAAGAGGTTTCTTCTCGCCGCAATAATGGAACGCGTCTGGCGGGGATCCTTTTCCTGCTGACCGTTTTAACGACAGTGTTGGTGAGCGGCTGGGTCGTGTTGGGCTGGATGGAAGATGCGCAACGCCTGCCGCTCTCAAAGCTGGTGTTGACCGGTGAACGCCATTACACGCGTAATGACGATATCCGGCAGTCGATCCTGGCATTGGGTGAGCCGGGTACCTTTATGACCCAGGATGTCAACATCATCCAGACGCAAATAGAACAACGCCTGCCGTGGATTAAGCAGGTGAGCGTCAGAAAGCAGTGGCCTGATGAATTGAAGATTCATCTGGTTGAATATGTGCCGATTGCGCGGTGGAATGATCAACATATGGTAGACGCGGAAGGAAACACCTTCAGCGTGCCGCCAGATCGCACCAGCAAGCAGGTGCTTCCAATGCTGTATGGCCCGGAAGGCAGCGCCAATGAAGTGTTGCAGGGCTATCGCGAAATGGGGCAGATGCTGGCAAAGGACAGATTTACTCTGAAGGAAGCGGCGATGACCGCGCGGCGTTCCTGGCAGTTGACGCTGAATAACGATATTAAGCTCAATCTTGGCCGGGGCGATACGATGAAACGTTTGGCTCGCTTTGTAGAACTTTATCCGGTTTTACAGCAGCAGGCGCAAACCGATGGCAAACGGATTAGCTACGTTGATTTGCGTTATGACTCTGGAGCGGCAGTAGGCTGGGCGCCCTTGCCGCCAGAGGAATCTACTCAGCAACAAAATCAGGCACAGGCAGAACAACAATGATCAAGGCGACGGACAGAAAACTGGTAGTAGGACTGGAGATTGGTACCGCGAAGGTTGCCGCTTTAGTAGGGGAAGTTCTGCCCGACGGTATGGTCAATATCATTGGCGTGGGCAGCTGCCCGTCACGTGGTATGGATAAAGGCGGGGTGAACGACCTCGAATCCGTGGTCAAGTGCGTACAACGCGCCATTGACCAGGCAGAATTGATGGCAGATTGTCAGATCTCTTCGGTATATCTGGCGCTTTCTGGTAAGCACATCAGCTGCCAGAATGAAATTGGTATGGTGCCTATTTCTGAAGAAGAAGTGACGCAAGAAGATGTGGAAAACGTCGTCCATACCGCGAAATCGGTGCGTGTGCGCGATGAACATCGTGTGCTGCATGTGATCCCGCAAGAGTATGCGATTGACTATCAGGAAGGGATCAAGAATCCGGTAGGACTTTCGGGCGTGCGGATGCAGGCAAAAGTGCACCTGATCACATGTCACAACGATATGGCGAAAAACATCGTCAAAGCGGTTGAACGTTGTGGGCTGAAAGTTGACCAACTGATATTTGCCGGACTGGCATCAAGTTATTCGGTATTGACGGAAGATGAACGTGAACTGGGTGTCTGCGTCGTCGATATCGGAGGTGGTACAATGGATATCGCCGTTTATACCGGTGGGGCATTGCGCCACACTAAGGTAATTCCTTATGCTGGCAATGTCGTGACCAGTGATATCGCTTACGCCTTTGGCACGCCGCCAAGCGACGCCGAAGCGATTAAAGTTCGCCACGGTTGTGCGCTGGGTTCCATCGTTGGAAAAGATGAGAGCGTGGAAGTGCCGAGCGTAGGCGGTCGTCCGCCACGGAGTCTGCAACGTCAGACCCTGGCAGAGGTGATCGAGCCGCGCTATACCGAGCTGCTCAACCTGGTCAACGAAGAGATATTGCAGTTGCAGGAAAAGCTTCGCCAACAAGGGGTTAAACATCACCTGGCGGCAGGCATTGTATTAACCGGTGGCGCAGCGCAGATCGAAGGTCTTGCAGCCTGTGCTCAGCGCGTGTTTCATACGCAAGTGCGTATCGGCGCGCCGCTGAACATTACCGGTTTAACGGATTATGCTCAGGAGCCGTATTATTCGACGGCGGTGGGATTGCTTCACTATGGGAAAGAGTCACATCTTAACGGTGAAGCTGAAGTAGAAAAACGTGTTACAGCATCAGTTGGCTCGTGGATCAAGCGACTCAATAGTTGGCTGCGAAAAGAGTTTTAATTTTTATGAGGCCGACGATGATTACGGCCTCAGGCGACAGGCACAAATCGGAGAGAAACTATGTTTGAACCAATGGAACTTACCAATGACGCGGTGATTAAAGTCATCGGCGTCGGCGGCGGCGGCGGTAATGCTGTTGAACACATGGTGCGCGAGCGCATTGAAGGTGTTGAATTCTTCGCGGTAAATACCGATGCACAAGCGCTGCGTAAAACAGCGGTTGGACAGACGATTCAAATCGGTAGCGGTATCACCAAAGGACTGGGCGCTGGCGCTAATCCAGAAGTTGGCCGCAATGCGGCTGATGAGGATCGCGATGCATTGCGTGCGGCGCTGGAAGGTGCAGACATGGTCTTTATTGCTGCGGGTATGGGTGGTGGTACCGGTACAGGTGCAGCACCAGTCGTCGCTGAAGTGGCAAAAGATTTGGGTATCCTGACCGTTGCTGTCGTCACTAAGCCTTTCAACTTTGAAGGCAAGAAGCGTATGGCATTCGCGGAGCAGGGGATCACTGAACTGTCCAAGCATGTGGACTCTCTGATCACTATCCCGAACGACAAACTGCTGAAAGTTCTGGGCCGCGGTATCTCCCTGCTGGATGCGTTTGGCGCAGCGAACGATGTACTGAAAGGCGCTGTGCAAGGTATCGCTGAACTGATTACTCGTCCGGGTTTGATGAACGTGGACTTTGCAGACGTACGCACCGTAATGTCTGAGATGGGCTACGCAATGATGGGTTCTGGCGTGGCGAGCGGTGAAGACCGTGCGGAAGAAGCTGCTGAAATGGCTATCTCTTCTCCGCTGCTGGAAGATATCGACCTGTCTGGCGCGCGCGGCGTGCTGGTTAACATCACGGCGGGCTTCGACCTGCGTCTGGATGAGTTCGAAACGGTAGGTAACACCATCCGTGCATTTGCTTCCGACAACGCGACTGTGGTTATCGGTACTTCTCTTGACCCGGATATGAATGACGAGCTGCGCGTAACCGTTGTTGCGACAGGTATCGGCATGGACAAACGTCCTGAAATCACTCTGGTGACCAATAAGCAGGTTCAGCAGCCAGTGATGGATCGCTACCAGCAGCATGGGATGGCTCCGCTGACCCAGGAGCAGAAGCCGGTTGCTAAAGTCGTGAATGACAATGCGCCGCAAACTGCGAAAGAGCCGGATTATCTGGATATCCCAGCATTCCTGCGTAAGCAAGCTGATTAAGAATTGACTGGAATTTTGGTTTCGAGGCTCTTTGTGCTAAACTGGCCCGCCGAATGTATAGTACACTTCGGTTAGATAGGTAATTTGGCGAGATAATACGATGATCAAACAAAGGACACTTAAACGTATCGTTCAGGCGACGGGTGTCGGTTTACATACCGGCAAGAAAGTCACTCTGACGTTACGCCCTGCGCCGGCCAACACCGGGGTCATCTATCGTCGCACCGACTTGAATCCACCGGTAGATTTCCCGGCCGATGCCAAATCTGTGCGTGATACCATGCTCTGTACGTGTCTGGTCAACGAGCATGATGTACGGATTTCAACCGTAGAGCACCTCAATGCTGCTCTCGCGGGCCTGGGCATCGATAACATTGTTATCGAAGTTAACGCGCCGGAAATCCCGATCATGGACGGCAGCGCCGCTCCGTTTGTATACCTGCTGCTTGACGCCGGTATCGACGAGTTGAACTGCGCCAAAAAATTTGTTCGCATCAAAGAGACTGTTCGTGTCGAAGATGGCGATAAGTGGGCTGAATTTAAGCCGTACAATGGTTTTTCGCTGGATTTCACCATCGATTTTAACCATCCGGCTATTGATTCCAGCAACCAGCGCTATGCGATGAACTTCTCCGCTGATGCGTTTATGCGCCAGATCAGCCGTGCGCGTACGTTCGGTTTCATGCGTGATATCGAATATCTGCAGTCCCGTGGTTTGTGCCTGGGCGGCAGCTTCGATTGTGCCATCGTTGTTGACGATTATCGCGTACTGAACGAAGACGGCCTGCGTTTTGAAGACGAATTTGTGCGTCACAAAATGCTCGATGCGATCGGTGACTTGTTCATGTGTGGTCACAATATTATTGGTGCATTTATCGCTTATAAATCCGGTCATGCACTGAATAACAAACTGCTGCAGGCTGTCCTGGCGAAACAGGAAGCCTGGGAATATGTGACCTTCCAGGACGACGCAGAACTGCCGTTGGCCTTCAAAGCGCCTTCAGCTGTACTGGCATAACGACATTTATACTGTCGTATAAAATTCGACTGGCAAATCTGGCACTCTCTCCGGCCAGGTGAACCAGTCGTTTTTTTTGAATTTTATAAGAGCTATAAAAAACGGTGCGAACGCTGTTTTCTTAAGCACTTTTACGCACAACTTATCTTCATTCATGCTGTGGGCTTCAGGCTTTAATGATAAGATTTGTGCGCTAAATACGTTTGAATTCGATCGGGATGGCAATAACGTGAGTGGAATACTGACGCGCTGGCGACAGTTTGGTAAACGCTACTTCTGGCCGCATCTCTTATTAGGGATGGTCGCGGCGAGTTTAGGTTTGCCTGCGCTCAGCAACGCCGCCGAACCAAACGTGCCCGCAAAAGCGACAACCCGCAACCACGAGCCTTCAGCCAAAGTTAACTTTGGTCAATTGGCCTTGCTGGAAGCGAACACACGCCGCCCGAATTCGAACTATTCCGTTGATTACTGGCATCAATATGCCATTCGCACGGTAATCCGTCATCTTTCTTTCGCAATGGCACCGCAAACACTGCCCGTTGCTGAAGAATCTTTGCCTCTTCAGGCGCAACATCTTGCATTACTGGATACGCTCAGCGCGCTGCTGACCCAGGAAGGCACGCCGTCTGAAAAGGGTTATCGCATTGATTATGCGCATTTTACCCCACAAGCAAAATTCAGCACGCCCGTCTGGATAAGCCAGGCGCAAGGCATCCGTGCTGGCCCTCAACGCCTCACCTAACAACAATAAACCTTTACTTCATTTTATTAACTCCGCAACGCGGGGCGTTTGAGATTTTATTATGCTAATCAAATTGTTAACTAAAGTTTTCGGTAGTCGTAACGATCGCACCCTGCGCCGGATGCGCAAAGTGGTCAACATCATCAATGCCATGGAACCGGAGATGGAAAAACTCTCCGACGAAGAACTGAAAGGGAAAACCGCAGAGTTTCGTGCACGTCTGGAAAAAGGCGAAGTGCTGGAAAATCTGATCCCGGAAGCTTTCGCCGTGGTACGTGAGGCAAGTAAGCGCGTCTTTGGTATGCGTCACTTCGACGTTCAGTTACTCGGCGGTATGGTTCTTAACGAACGCTGCATCGCCGAAATGCGTACCGGTGAAGGTAAAACCCTGACCGCAACGCTGCCTGCTTACCTGAACGCACTAACCGGTAAAGGCGTGCACGTAGTTACCGTTAACGACTACCTGGCGCAACGTGACGCCGAAAACAACCGTCCGCTGTTTGAATTCCTTGGCCTGACTGTCGGTATCAACCTGCCGGGCATGCCAGCACCGGCAAAGCGCGAAGCTTACGCAGCTGACATCACTTACGGTACGAACAACGAATACGGCTTTGACTACCTGCGCGACAATATGGCGTTCAGCCCTGAAGAACGTGTACAGCGTAAACTGCACTATGCGCTGGTGGACGAAGTGGACTCCATCCTGATCGATGAAGCGCGTACACCGCTGATCATTTCCGGCCCGGCAGAAGACAGCTCGGAAATGTATAAACGCGTGAATAAAATTATTCCGCACCTGATCCGTCAGGAAAAAGAAGACTCCGAAACCTTCCAGGGCGAAGGCCACTTCTCGGTGGACGAAAAATCTCGCCAGGTGAACCTGACCGAACGTGGTCTGGTGCTGATTGAAGAACTGCTGGTGAAAGAGGGCATCATGGATGAAGGGGAGTCTCTGTACTCTCCGGCCAACATCATGCTGATGCACCACGTAACGGCGGCGCTGCGCGCTCATGCGCTGTTTACCCGCGACGTCGACTACATCGTTAAAGATGGTGAAGTTATCATCGTTGACGAACACACCGGTCGTACCATGCAGGGCCGTCGCTGGTCCGATGGTCTGCACCAGGCTGTGGAAGCGAAAGAAGGTGTGCAGATCCAGAACGAAAACCAAACGCTGGCTTCGATCACCTTCCAGAACTACTTCCGTCTGTATGAAAAACTGGCGGGGATGACCGGTACTGCTGATACCGAAGCTTTCGAATTTAGCTCCATCTACAAGCTGGATACCGTCGTTGTTCCGACCAACCGTCCAATGATTCGTAAAGATCTGCCGGACCTGGTCTACATGACTGAAGCGGAAAAAATTCAGGCGATCATTGAAGATATCAAAGAACGTACTGCGAAAGGCCAGCCGGTGCTGGTGGGTACTATCTCCATCGAAAAATCGGAGCTGGTGTCAAACGAACTGACCAAAGCCGGTATTAAGCACAACGTCCTGAACGCCAAATTCCACGCCAACGAAGCGGCGATTGTTGCTCAGGCAGGTTATCCGGCTGCGGTGACTATCGCGACCAATATGGCGGGTCGTGGTACAGATATTGTGCTCGGTGGTAGCTGGCAGGCAGAAGTTGCCGCGCTGGAAAATCCGACCGCAGAGCAAATTGAAAAAATTAAAGCCGACTGGCAGGTACGTCACGATGCGGTACTGGAAGCAGGTGGCCTGCATATCATCGGTACCGAGCGTCACGAATCCCGTCGTATCGATAACCAGTTGCGCGGTCGTTCTGGTCGTCAGGGGGATGCTGGTTCTTCCCGTTTCTACCTGTCGATGGAAGATGCGCTGATGCGTATTTTTGCTTCCGACCGAGTATCCGGCATGATGCGTAAACTGGGTATGAAGCCAGGCGAAGCCATTGAACACCCGTGGGTGACTAAAGCGATTGCCAACGCCCAGCGTAAAGTTGAAAGTCGTAACTTCGACATTCGTAAGCAACTGCTGGAATATGATGACGTGGCTAACGATCAGCGTCGCGCCATTTACTCCCAGCGTAACGAACTGCTGGATGTCAGCGATGTGAGCGAAACCATCAACAGCATTCGTGAAGATGTGTTCAAAGCCACCATTGATGCCTACATTCCGCCACAGTCGCTGGAAGAAATGTGGGATATTCCGGGGCTGCAGGAACGTCTGAAGAACGATTTCGACCTCGATTTACCAATTGCCGAGTGGCTGGATAAAGAACCAGAACTGCATGAAGAGACGCTGCGTGAGCGCATTCTGGCGCAGTCCATCGAAGTGTATCAGCGTAAAGAAGAAGTGGTTGGTGCTGAGATGATGCGTCACTTCGAGAAAGGCGTCATGCTGCAAACGCTTGACTCCCTGTGGAAAGAGCACCTGGCAGCGATGGACTATCTGCGTCAGGGTATCCACCTGCGTGGCTATGCACAGAAAGATCCGAAGCAGGAATACAAACGTGAATCGTTCTCCATGTTTGCAGCGATGCTGGAGTCGTTGAAATATGAAGTTATCAGTACGCTGAGCAAAGTTCAGGTACGTATGCCTGAAGAGGTTGAGGAGCTGGAACAACAGCGTCGTATGGAAGCCGAGCGTTTAGCGCAAATGCAGCAGCTTAGCCATCAGGATGACGACTCTGCAGCCGCAGCTGCACTGGCGGCGCAAACCGGTGAGCGCAAAGTAGGACGTAACGATCCTTGCCCGTGCGGTTCTGGTAAAAAATACAAGCAGTGTCATGGCCGCCTGCAATAAAAGCTAACTGTTGAAGCAAAAGGCGCAGGATTCTGCGCCTTTTTTATAGGTTTAAAACAATGAAAAAGCTGCAAATTGCGGTAGGTATTATTCGCAACGAGAACAATGAAATCTTTATAACGCGTCGCGCAGCAGATGCGCACATGGCGAATAAACTGGAGTTTCCCGGCGGTAAAATTGAAATGGGCGAAACGCCGGAACAGGCGGTGGTGCGTGAACTTCAGGAAGAGGTCGGGATTACCCCACAACATTTTTCGCTATTTGAAAAACTGGCATATGAATTCCCGGACAGGCATATAACTCTGTGGTTCTGGCTGGTCGAAAGTTGGGAAGGGGTGCCGTGGGGTAAAGAAGGGCAACCCGGTGAGTGGATGTCGCTGGTCGGTCTTAATGCCGATGATTTTCCGCCAGCCAATGAACCGGTAATTGCGAAGCTTAAGCGTCTGTAGTCTGTAGGTCGGATAAGGCGTTCACGCCGCATCCGACATTTGCACAAGATGCCTGATGCGACGCTGTCCGCGTCTTATCAGGCCTATGTGCGGCATCAGACCAATGTCACTGCTTTGGCTCTTCGCTCCAGTCATCGCTTTCGGAAAGATCGCCACTGCTGGGGATTCGTTTTTCTTCAGCAGCCCATTCTCCGAGGTCGATCAGCTGACAACGTTTGGAGCAAAATGGCCGAAACGGGCTGATTTCACCCCACACCACCGTTTTCCCGCAGGTTGGGCAATTCACCGTAATAGTTTCTGACATTTTCACTCCTTAGCAACAGGCCAGTTCGAAATCTAGACGTTCCGGTACCTGTCCGTTTTCACTGTCCAGCGGCATAAAACGAATGGCAAAACGGCTCTTATGTCCGGAAATTTGCGGATAAAGCTGTGAATCGAGCGACAGATTCAGGCGCAGCAAGTCGGCATCGCCACCGTTATCCTGATAAAAACCATTCAGGCTGGTTTGTTTACGGAAGGGGGCCGACTGGCGAATTAAATCCAGCACCATGGTAAGTGCCTGGGTGAGCGGGTTCAGGCTGGCAATCCAGGTTTCTACCTGGCTGTCGCGCTGCGCCTGGGGTAGATGCAGCCAAATGTGCAATGTAGGTAAATCAAAGCTGCAACAGCCGCCTGGGATGCTCAGTCGCTGACGCACCAGAGCAATCAAACGATCTTCACGCAGAAATTGCCCGATACGCGGCGCGGAAATTAATACGCTCCCCGCCGCTTTTAACTGCTGAATTAATGCTTCAATACGGCTCTGGTCCACGCCAGGCACGCCAATCCAGGTCTGGAGTTTACGTTGCTGCCGGTCAAGTTCTTTCAACAGCTCAGTGCGGACTTCGCCGCGCTCGAAAACATCCAGTAATTCACTGACATTACGGAAGAAATGCAGCGCGCCAGCGTGGTCAACGATGGGTAAATTAACGGTGAGTTGCTGAATCAAAAACTCAATGCGCAGCCATGTACGCATTTTTTCATTTAGTGGATGTTCAAAAAGGACCTGGGTCTGCATTACGGTTTTTCCTGTGAGACAAACTGCGACGCAAGCTGCAAATAGTGTGCGTGCAGGCGGGCAACATCCGATGCGATAGCATCCGGTGCGCCGTTATTATCAATGACGTCATCTGCCACGGCAAGGCGGGCTTCGCGCGTTGCCTGAGCAGCAAGGATTTGTTCGACATGCTCGCGAGTTACATCATCGCGCTGCATGGTGCGCTTAAGTTGCGTTTCTGGGCTGACATCCACCACCAGCACTCGATTCGCTTTTTTATACAGTGAGTTTTCTACCAGCAATGGCACAACCCACAGTACATAGGGGGAAGTAGCTTGCTGGATCTGGTGTTGCGTCTCTTGCTGAATCAGCGGATGCAGCAGGGCGTTAAGCCAGTTTTTCTCTTCCGGGTTGGCGAAGATCCGCTCGCGCAAGGCCCGGCGCTGCAATGTTCCATCAGCAGCAATCATGTTAGCGCCAAAGTGATCAGCAATGGCATGTAGCGCAGGTGCACCTGGTTCAACCACCTGACGCGCAATAATATCGGCATCAATGACGTTAATTCCGAGATCAGCAAACGCATTGGCAACGGTACTCTTGCCACTGCCAATGCCTCCCGTTAAGGCAACTATATACCTCATAATTTATATTCCCGGGAATTCATCATGATTATCAAAACGTTAAAAATGAGTGCACGAAAGCGAAATTGATGAAACGTTCGCTCACTATTTACCAGGTAAATTTATGGGATTGTAGCGTAAAAAAAGACAATTTCGCAGTCTTGCGCCGCATTGATTAGTGCGTATGATAGCGTCACTGGAGTTGCGCTCTTACCCTTATAGCCATTAACCCCAGGAATCCGCACATGCGTATTGAAGAAGATCTGAAGTTAGGTTTTAAAGACGTTCTCATCCGCCCTAAACGCTCCACTCTTAAAAGCCGTTCCGATGTTGAACTGGAACGTCAATTCACCTTCAAACATTCAGATCAGAGCTGGTCCGGCGTGCCGATTATCGCCGCAAATATGGACACCGTAGGTACATTTTCTATGGCCTCTGCGCTGGCTTCTTTTGATATTTTGACTGCTGTGCATAAACACTATTCTGTCGAAGAGTGGCAAGCGTTTATCAACAATTCTTCCGCTGATGTGCTGAAACATGTGATGGTTTCTACCGGTACGTCTGATGCGGATTTCGAAAAAACTAAACAGATTCTCGACCTGAACCCGGCATTAAACTTTGTTTGTATTGATGTGGCGAATGGTTATTCCGAACACTTCGTGCAGTTCGTTGCGAAAGCGCGTGAAGCGTGGCCGACCAAAACCATTTGTGCTGGCAACGTAGTGACTGGTGAAATGTGTGAGGAGCTTATCCTCTCCGGTACTGATATCGTTAAAGTTGGCATTGGCCCAGGTTCTGTTTGTACAACTCGCGTCAAAACAGGCGTCGGTTATCCGCAGCTTTCTGCGGTAATCGAATGTGCCGATGCGGCGCACGGTCTGGGCGGAATGATCGTCAGCGACGGTGGCTGCACCACGCCGGGCGATGTCGCAAAAGCCTTTGGCGGCGGTGCCGATTTCGTCATGCTTGGCGGCATGCTGGCGGGCCACGAAGAGAGCGGCGGTCGCATCGTTGAGGAGAACGGCGAGAAATTTATGCTGTTCTACGGCATGAGCTCCGAGTCTGCGATGAAACGTCACGTTGGCGGCGTTGCGGAATATCGCGCAGCAGAAGGTAAAACCGTTAAGCTGCCGCTGCGAGGCCCGGTTGAAAATACCGCGCGTGATATTTTGGGCGGCCTGCGTTCAGCTTGTACATACGTTGGGGCTTCACGCCTGAAAGAACTGACCAAGCGCACCACATTTATCCGTGTGCAGGAACAAGAAAACCGCATCTTCAACAACCTGTAATCTTCCAACGCTGGTGTGGAGCAACACGCCAGCGTTATCCCATCCCACTCATCGCATCGCCTAAATGGAAAATTGGCAGATACATCGCCACCACCAGCGTACCGATAATTCCTCCCGTTATGATCAGCAACGCCGGTTCCAGTAAGGCTGCGAGGTTATCCGCCAGCGCCATTGTGTTATCCCGATGATGATGGGCGAGGTTGTCTAACATGAGGTCCAGCGAGCCGGATGCCTCTCCTGTTCTCACTAATTGCAAACAGAGCGGGCTAAACTCCCCGGTATTTTTTAGCGCCAGCCAGATGGGATGACCGTTACTGATATCGTGCTGGATTTGTGTCAGAAGTTGCACCCAGTACGGGCAGCGCATTGTTTCTCTGACGCTCTCTACGCCCTGCAAAAAAGTAATGCCTGCACTTTGTGTCAGCGCCAGAATCGTAAAGATCCCCGCATCAGTGAACCCATAATCGGGATGCGTAACAGCAATTTCTGCCGCACTATAAGCCAGGTCGGTCGGCGCATCAGCAACTTATTGGCTATCGCCAGCAGAAAGCCGAACAACACCAGCAGCCAGCTCCATTCGCCACTAAAGTCTGCCAGCGTCATGATCCCCTGCGTTAGTGCCGGTAGTGGGGTGTTGAAGGTCTTATAGATAGCGGCAAACTCCGGCAGAACAAAATGCAGCATTGCCACAACCACCATGATTGCCATCGCTAAAATGATGATGGGATAACGTAACGCTGATTTCACTTTGTCGGTCAACTGACGCTGGGCTTTTTGCTGACGCGCCAGTTCAAAGCAGCATTCATCCAGCTTACCGGTCAGTTCACCCGTGCGGATCATCGCCCGATAGAGTGGCGGAAATACCTCTGACCAGGGTAATAAGGCATTGGAAAAAGCAATGCCCTGTTCGAGATCGTGCGCCAGCGATTGCAGCAACGCTTGCCATTGCTTACTGGGATGCTGTTCCGCCAGCAGTGCCAGCCCTTCAGAAAGCGTTAACCCGGCTTTGAGTAGCGTCGCCAGTTGATGAATGACTTCCGCGCTTTTATCTCCTCGCCACTGCGCAGAATTGATGGCGATTCGCTTCAGGCTAAGTGGGGTAACCATCTGTTGCTGTAGTGCCATGAGCAGCAAAGCACGGCTCTCTGCCCATAGCATCCCATCTTGCGCATTGCCGTCGCCGGTTATGCCATGCCAGCGCCAGAGTTGCTTACTCGCCATGCGGCATCCCCAGTACGCGGATTAACTCTTCAAAGGTGGTTAAGCCTTGCTCCACGGCTAGGCAGCCGTTTTCAAAAAGCGTACGCATACCCGCCTGTCGTGCGTGCGTTTCCAGCGATTCAACGTCGGTATTAGCGGAAATAAGCTGGCGTATGGCTGGTGTAATGGGCAGGACTTCAAACAAGGCGGTACGACCATAAAAACCGTGGTAGCAATGTACACAACCGGGTGCCTGCCAGTGGGGCAGCGGCGACGGCCATACATTGTCTGGAATATGGATGGGCTCCCCTTGCTGCTGGCGACAATGTGGGCAAAATTTACGTACCAGACGCTGGGCTATTACCAGCGTAAGCGCTGATGAGAGCATCCAGCGGGCGACTCCCATTTGCTGTAAACGTACCAGCGTTTCGCAGGTGGAATTAGTGTGTAGGGTAGACAACACCAGGTGACCGGTTTGCGCGGCTTTAATGGCAATTTCTGCCGTTTCGCCATCGGATCATGATGACGTCAGGATCCTGGCGCAATAACGCACGCAAAACGCCCTGAAAGGTGAGCCCGGCACGCGGATGGATTTGCGTCTGGTTTAGTCCGGCTATGGGGATCTCAACCGGATCTTCGACGCTACAAATATTAATGTCAGCGGTATTCAGCTTTTGCAGGGCACTATAAAGCGTGACCGTTTTGCCGCTGCCTGTAGGGCCAGTTACCAGCACCAGTCCCTGTGGTTGTTGCAAGGCATGAGCAAAGTCCGCCAGTTGTAACGGCTGCATTCCCAGCGTGTTAACATCCAGTGCCTGGTTCACCTGCTGTAACAACCTTAATACCACCTTTTCACCACCCCGACATGGTAAGGTCGCAATACGAAATGAGACGGCGTTTCCTGCCAGTTCGACAGTGAATTGCCCGTCCTGCGGCAGGCGATGTTCCGCAATATCCAGGTTTCCCAGCACTTTTAATCTGGCGGTTAATGCGACTCCGGCATCCGGTGAAACATCCGGTAAAGGATGCAATACGCCGTCGATACGCAAGCGGATGCGGTAGGCATTGTCCGCTGGTTCGATATGAATATCAGACGCACGTTGTTCCAGCGCAGATTGTAACGTTCGAGTCAGCAACTCTGCTTTCGACTGATGCTTCTCCTGAACAGCTACGGGCAATGTCTGTTGTGTGCGACTGGCGTGGCCTTCCATTTGTTGGCGCGTCCAGCAGGTGATCTCAATACGTTTGGTGGTAGCGAAATGCAATGCGTCCAGCAACTCATGCGAAGGTGCATCGACTACCGCAACATGAACCACCTCTTCGCTGGCATCCAGCAAGACTCCCTGATAACGCAGACACAGGGCGGTGAGCTGTGGAATATTCATTGCCGCTCCTTAGTTGGCGTCATCAAAGCGGAAGACATCTTCGCAGGCTTGCTGCAATGCGCTGTCACTTTGAATATTGCAGTTGCGCGCCCAGCCGGTGACGCCGTTTGCGTTATCCCAACCTGGCGTCATGACGACGCTTAGTCCATTGAGACTTTCTTGCCCGGTCAGCGACACCACGCCTTTTGCCACACTCATGGCTGAAACATAGCGGGTGGTGGTAGGCGAGGGAATGCCATTGCTGCCACCGTCGCAGGTATCTAATCCACCGGTAATGCTGCCAACTTACTGATTTAGTGTATGATGGTGATTTTAAGGTGCTTGCGTGGCTTCCATTTCCATCAGATGTCCTTCCTGCTCCGCTACTGAAGGCGTGGTGCGTAACGGCAAAAGCACTGCCGGACATCAGCGCTATCTCTGCTCTCATTGCCGTAAAACATGGCAACTACAGTTCACTTACACCGCCTCTCAGCCCGGTACGCACCAGAAA
>NZ_MECT01000221.1:0-31548 GCF_001722145.1 Shigella sp. FC1544 | reverse complement strand
CAGCGCTGGCTGTTTTACGCGTATGACAGGCTCCGGAAGACGGTTGTTGCGCACGTATTCGGTGAACGCACTATGGCGACGCTGGGGCGTCTTATGAGCTTGCTGTCACCCTTTGACGTGGTGATATGGATGACGGATGGCTGGCCACTGTATGAATCCCGCCTGAAGGGAAAGCTGCACGTAATCAGCAAGCGATATACGCAGCGAATTGAGCGGCATAACCTGAATCTGAGGCAGCACCTGGCACGGCTGGGACGGAAGTCGCTGTCGTTCTCAAAATCGGTGGAGCTGCATGACAAAGTCATCGGGCATTATCTGAACATAAAACACTATCAATAAGTTGGAGTCATTACCTGGTAGATGCACTATAAAATGTGTTAAAAACACTGTAGCAGAATGAAGCGCGGAATAAAAAAGCGGCAACTCAATAAAGTTGCCGCTTTACGGGGAAATTAGAACATTACCTTATGACCGTACTGCTCAAGAATGCCTTTCACGCGTTCCATGGTCTCTTTCTTAGGTGGTTTAACACCGTCGAGTTTGTACTCTTCACCCATTGCCACCCATTTGTGTTTGCCCAGCTCGTGGTAGGGGAGGAGTTCGATTTTCTCAACGTTGCCCATATCACGGGTAAATTCACCGAGGCGATGCGCTGAATCGTCATCGTCAGACCAGCCTGGGACAACAACGTAGCGGATCCACACCTTCACATTTTTGTTCGCCAGATATTTGGCGAACTCCAGCGTGCGGTGGTTGGAAACTCCAACCAGATTTTGGTGGATCTCGTCGTTCATCTGTTTGAGATCGAGCATTACCAGGTCGGTTACTTCCAGCAGTTCATCAATCACCGGATCGTAACGACGAACAAAACCGTTGGTGTCCAGACAGGTATGAATGCCTTCTTTTTTGCAGGCGCGGAACCAGTCACGAACAAACTCAGCTTGCAGGATTGCTTCACCGCCGGATGCGGTAACGCCGCCGCCGGAAGCGTTCATAAAGTGGCGATAGGTCACCACTTCCTTCATCAAATCTTCAACGGTAACTTCTTTACCGCCATGCGTGTCCCAGGTGTCGCGGTTATGACAATACAGGCAGCGCATCAGGCAGCCCTGGAAAAAGGTGATAAAGCGAATACCCGGGCCGTCTACGGTTCCACAGGATTCAAAGGAGTGAATGCGACCAATAACTGACATTGCGGTGTTTCTCCAGATGTGGCCCATCTGAGGCCGTGTTGGTGCGCAGCTCGAAGGCTACGTCGAGTCTGTTTTGGCAGTCACCTTAAAGTATAGATAGCTGACAAAAAAGGCTCTCGTGCTAAAAAAGGCCCCACTTTCGTGGAGCCTTTATTGTACGCTTTTTACTGTACGATTTCAGTCAAATCTAATTACATAGATTGAGTGAAGGTACGAGTAATAACGTCCTGCTGCTGTTCTTTAGTCAGCGAGTTGAAACGTACAGCGTAGCCAGATACACGGATGGTCAGCTGCGGATATTTTTCCGGGTTTTCCATCGCGTCGAGCAGCATTTCACGGTTCATCACGTTAACGTTCAGGTGCTGACCACCTTCGATGGATGCTTCGTGGTGGAAGTAACCATCCATCAGACCAGCCAGGTTGGTCTTACGAACTTCGTCGTCTTTACCCAGTGCGTTCGGAACGATAGAGAAGGTGTAGGAGATACCATCTTTAGCGTAAGCAAACGGCAGTTTAGCAACGGAAGTCAGAGACGCTACAGCACCTTTCTGGTCACGACCGTGCATCGGGTTAGCACCCGGTCCGAACGGCGCGCCAGCACGACGACCGTCTGGGGTGTTACCAGTTTTCTTACCATACACAACGTTAGAAGTGATGGTCAGAACAGACTGAGTCGGGATAGCGTCACGGTAGGTGTGCAGTTTCTGAATTTTCTTCATGAAACGTTCTACCAGGTCAACAGCCAGGTCATCTACACGCGGATCATTGTTACCAAACTGCGGGTATTCGCCTTCGATTTCGAAGTCGATAGCCAGACCGTCTTCGTCACGAATCGGTTTAACTTTCGCATATTTGATTGCAGACAGGGAGTCAGCAGCAACGGACAGACCAGCGATACCACACGCCATGGTGCGGATAACGTCACGGTCGTGCAGCGCCATCAGAGAGGCTTCGTAGCTGTACTTGTCGTGCATGTAGTGGATGATGTTCAGTGCAGTGATGTACTGTTTAGCCAGCCAGTCCATGAAGTGATCCATGCGCTCCATCACTTCATCGTAGTTCAGGAGATCGCCTTTGATCGGTTCAGACTTCGGACCAACCTGCATTTTCAGTTTTTCGTCAACGCCGCCGTTGATTGCGTACAGCATGGTTTTCGCCAGGTTTGCACGCGCACCGAAGAACTGCATTTGTTTACCAACGATCATCGGGCTTACGCAGCAAGCGATAGCATAGTCATCGTTGTTGAAGTCCGGACGCATCAGGTCATCGTTCTCATACTGCAGAGAAGAGGTGTCGATGGACACTTTAGCGGCGAATTTCTTGAAGTTCAGCGGCAGTTTTTCAGACCACAGAATGGTCATGTTCGGTTCCGGAGACGGACCCATGGTGTACAGGGTGTTCAGGAAACGGAAGCTGTTTTTGGTAACCAGGGTACGACCGTCGAGGCCCATACCACCGATAGATTCGGTTGCCCAGATCGGGTCGCCAGAGAACAGTTCATCGTATTCCGGAGTACGCAGGAAGCGAACCATACGCAGTTTCATGACCAGGTGGTCAACCATTTCCTGCGCTTCTTGTTCGGTGATCTTGCCAGCTTTCAGGTCACGTTCGATGTACACATCCAGGAAGGTGGAGGTACGACCGAAGGACATTGCAGCACCGTTCTGAGACTTAACAGCAGCCAGGTAGCCGAAGTAAGTCCACTGGATAGCTTCCTGAGCGTTGGTAGCCGGACCAGAGATGTCGTAGCCGTATTTCGCAGCCATTTCTTTCATCTGACCCAGAGCGCGGTGCTGTTCAGCGATTTCTTCGCGCAGACGGATAGTCTGTTCCAGGTTTACGCCGTTTTCCAGATCAGCCTGCAGAGAAGTGAACTGTGCCAGTTTGTCTTTCATCAGGTAGTCGATACCGTACAGCGCAACGCGACGGTAGTCACCGATGATACGGCCACGGCCATATGCATCTGGCAGACCGGTCAGAACACCAGATTTACGGCAACGCAGGATGTCCGGAGTGTAAACGTCGAACACGCCCTGGTTGTGAGTTTTACGGTATTCAGTGAAGATTTTTTTGATCATCGGATCCAGTTCGCGGTTGTACGCTTTGCAGGAACCTTCGATCATTTTGATACCACCGAACGGGATAAGAGCACGTTTCAGCGGAGCTTCAGTCTGCAGACCAACGATTTTCTCAAGCTGCTTGTTGATGTAGCCAGCGTCGTGAGAGGTGATGGTGGAAGCAACAGCGGTGTCAAAGTCAACTGGCGCGTGAGTGCGGTTTTCCAGTTTAACGCCTTCCATTACTTTGTCCCACAGGGTGGTGGTCGCTTCAGTAGCGCCAGCTAGGAAGGACTCGTCACCCTCGTACGGAGTGTAGTTTTTCTGAATGAAGTCACGGACGTTTACTTCATTCTGCCAGTCACCTTTGGTAAAACCTTCCCAGGCTGTGGCTAACTTTTCATTAAGCTCGGACATGTAACACCTACCTTCTTAAGTGGATTTTTTATTTACTGCGTACTTCGACAACCATTAATGGTGATCGTTTTCACGCAGGTAAATGACCCAGTATGTCAACCCAACCAACAAACCACCGCCGATAATATTACCGATCGTAACCGGGATCAGGTTATCAGTGATGAAGTTCATCACGGTCAGGTGAGAAAAATTTTCCGGTGCAGAACCGACAGCGGTCCAGAATTCCGGAGATGCGAAGTCGCGGATTACAATACCCATCGGGATCATAAACATGTTTGCGATACTGTGCTCAAAACCGCTGGCAACAAACATCGCGACCGGCAGCACCATAATGAACGCTTTGTCCATCAGGCTGCGGCCAGAATAACTCATCCATACTGCCAGACATACCATCAGGTTTGCCAGGATACCAAGACAGACGGCCTCAATAAAAGTATGGTGCACTTTGTGGTCGGCGGTTTGTAGGACGTTTAGTCCCCATTGACCATTTGCGGTCATATACTCGCCGGAAAGCCACATTAAAAGTACAAACAGCAGTGCGCCGACCAGGTTGCCAAAATAGACATTTAGCCAGTTTTTCGCCAACTGACCCCAGGTGATGCGCCCACTCGCCTTAGCAACAACAATCAACACGGTGGAAGTAAAGAGATCGGCTCCGCAGACAACACAAAGAATCAGCCCCAGAGAGAAGCAAATGCCGCCAACCAGTTTTGCCATGCCGAAGGGCATTGTGCCTGTGCCAGTGGTTGCTGTGATATAGAAGACGAATGCGATTGAGATGAAAACACCGGCGGTAATCGCCAGATAGAAAGTCTTAAGCGGATGTTTCGTTGCTTTATAGACACCCGCCTCTTCGGCCACTTTGGCCATTGCAGCAGGAAGTAAAAGATCAAAAGGGTTGTCAGCTTTCACACTAACTCTCTCTTTATTAAGTCGGCGACGAGATACTAACAAAGCATTATAGATGAGAAATTGATATAGATCATATCTCGCCTGGCTTATAGGCCCGTAACTCGCATTGTTTTTATGCAAATACGGAGTAAATATTTGATTATCCAAATAAAAATAAATTTTAAAAATTAACAAATGAGTTGAATTTTTTCCGCATCCTCCGCTAAAATAGTTAATTAAAAGGGAGCATCAGGCGAATAAAGTAACAATATCGATCGTATTTATTAAATACAAATTACCGATATTTAACCTTATAATTACAATTATTTTATTAATGCAAATATATGTAAAGCGGGGCATTAAAAAAACGCCCCGTAATATAACTCAGACTAATCATTAAGCCTACATTGCGTAGGCTATTTGATTTTATTTTGCCCAGAATGCTGCTTTGGCGCGCTGCAGCTTTTCGTAGGCCTTCAACAACGACTGATGTGCAGCAAACGCGTGCAGATCGCTATCTACCGGTTGCAGGCCGTAAAACGCCGCTTCGCCGCTCATTGCCGCACTGGCGGCTTCCACGGCATCTGCGCCGTACATGCGAACAAACGCATTCAGATATTGCAGCGGCTGGCGATCTTCTTCCTGTGCCAGTAATAACAACGTTTGCAGGCAGCGATAATAGTTGGCGCGTTCCGGACTAAATACTGATGAGTTAAACTCCATCGTCCATTCGGTCCAGACCAGAGCCTGTTCCAGATCGCCACCAGCCAGCGCCAGCATGGCTTTTAATTCACCGATACGCAGGGTGTACCAACCGTTATCCGACCCGGTCGCCAGACCCAACAGCTCACGCACGCGGGTAAAGTCATCAAAACCTTCTTCATCCAGTTGCTCGATGAGGTTCAGGTAATCTTCTTTTTCCCACTCGCTGCCTGGTAGCGAAAGAATCGTTTCACGTAAATGGCTGCCCATACTGTTATTCGCGAGCCACAGATCTTCAGCCGGATAAATATCGGACATGCCAGGCACGATAATACGGCAAGCATAAACGCCCAGATGCTCGTAATCGGCAATATAAACTTCTTTATCTTCTTTGTTGAAGATAGCCATCAGCGTAGCAAACTCTTCTTCCGTGGTGCCGGAGAAATTCCAGTCCACAAACGGATAATCGGCATCCTGCTTGAACAGGTCCCAGGAGATTAAACCGCTGGAATCGATAAAGTGCGTTTCGAGGTTGGTATGTTCAGCGACTTCTTCATCATCGAAGGTTGGCGGAGTAAACACATCCAAATCTTTCAGGCCACGACCTTGCAGCAGCTCGGTCACGGTACGTTCCAGTGCTACGCCAAAATCAGGATGCGCACCGAAAGAGGCAAAGCAGGTACCGTTAGCAGGATTGAACAGTACCACGCAAATCACCGGATACTGGCCGCCAAGGGAACCATCATATGCGAAGATCGGGAAACCTTCTGCTTCCAGTGTTTCGATCGCTTCAACCACCGCTGGGTAACGCGCCAGCACGTCTGCCGGGATCTCTGGCAGGCTGATGCTTTCAGCAATAATGCGGTTTTTCACGTAGCGTTCGAAAACTTCAGACAATCCCTGAACGCGTGCTTCGTTGCGGGTATTACCTGCGGACATACCGTTGGAGACGTACAGGTTACCAATGATATTCATCGGAATATAAACGGTCTGATTGTCGGACTGACGCGTAAACGGCAGGCCGCAAATACCACGATCTTCGTTACCGGATTGTAGGTCAATCAGCATGCTGCCGGTCAGTTCATTCTCCGGATCATAAAACGCGCGCAGACGGTCATCGAGTAGTCCTTCTGGCACATCGTCATTTTCGGTCAGTGGGAACCATTTTTCGTTGGGATAATGCACGAACGGACCGTTGGCGATGGTTTCGCCCAGCCAGAAATCAGCAAAAAAGTAGTTGGTTGAGAGACGCTCGAAATATTCACCAAGTGCAGAAGCCAGCGCCGCTTTTTTGGTTGCGCCTTTACCGTTGGTAAAACACAGTGCGCACTCTTTGTCGCGAATATGTACAGACCAGACGTTAGGCACAGGATTCAGCCAGGAGGCCTCTTCAATCTGAAAGCCGAGGTCTGAAAGTTTTTGCTGGAAGCGAGCGATGGAATCTTCCAGAGCGGCATCTTTGCCGGGGATAAATGTTTGCGTCATGAAAATCACTTTAGTCGTACGGAAAGCGCGCAATAATACGGGTTTTATCTCAAAGGCGCTATCACCGCCGCCATGCCGATGAACTCTTGACTATGCTTTTAGCGAATAAACCACGATAAGAGCATAAAAATGAAGGCGTTCGATCTCCACCGTATGGCATTTGATAAAGTGCCTTTTGATTTCCTTGGCGAAGTTGCACTACGTAGTCTTTATACCTTTGTACTGGTTTTTTTGTTCCTCAAAATGACCGGAAGACGCGGTGTGCGACAGATGTCGCTGTTTGAAGTGTTAATCATTCTCACGCTGGGTTCAGCGGCGGGAGATGTGGCGTTTTATGATGATGTGCCGATGGTGCCGGTACTTATCGTCTTTATCACTCTGGCGTTGTTATACCGCCTGGTAATGTGGTTGATGGCGCACAGTGAAAAACTGGAAGATCTACTGGAAGGTAAGCCGGTTGTTATTATTGAAGATGGCGAGCTGGCCTGGTCGAAACTCAATAACTCCAACATGACGGAATTTGAGTTCTTTATGGAGCTACGATTGCGTGGCGTGGAGCAGCTGGGGCAGGTACGTCTGGCGATTCTCGAAACCAACGGGCAAATCAGTGTCTATTTCTTTGAAGATGACAAGGTGAAACCGGGTTTACTTATTTTACCCAGTGATTGTACGCAGCGTTACAAAGTGGTGCCGGAGTCGGCGGACTATGCCTGTATTCGTTGTAGTGAAATCATTCATATGAAAGCGGGGGAAAAACAATTATGTCCGCGCTGTGCAAATCCAGAATGGACGAAGGCAAGTCGGGCAAAACGGGTGACCTGACAGTAAAAACATCGGCTTTTTGCTAATAATCCGAGAGATTCTTTTGTGTGATGCAAGCCACATTTTTGCCCTCAACGGTTTTACTCATTGCGATGTGTGTCACTGAATGATAAAACCGATAGCCACAGGAATAATGTATTACCTGTGGTCGCAATCGATTGACCGCGGGTTAATAGCAACGCAACGTGGTGAGGGGAAATGGCTCAAATCTTCAATTTTAGTTCTGGTCCGGCAATGCTACCGGCAGAGGTGCTTAAACAGGCTCAACAGGAACTGCGCGACTGGAACGGTCTTGGTACGTCGGTGATGGAAGTGAGTCACCGTGGCAAAGAGTTCATTCAGGTTGCAGAGGAAGCCGAGAAGGATTTTCGCGATCTTCTTAATGTCCCCTCCAACTACAAGGTATTATTCTGCCATGGCGGTGGTCGCGGTCAGTTTGCTGCGGTACCGCTGAATATTCTCGGTGATAAAACCACCGCAGATTATGTTGATGCCGGTTACTGGGCGGCAAGTGCCATTAAAGAAGCGAAAAAATACTGCACGCCTAATGTCTTTGACGCCAAAGTGACTGTTGATGGTCTGCGCGCGGTTAAGCCAATGCGTGAATGGCAACTCTCTGATAATGCTGCTTATATGCATTACTGCCCGAATGAAACCATCGACGGTATCGCCATCGACGAAACGCCAGACTTCGGCAAAGATGTGGTGGTCGCCGCCGACTTCTCTTCAACCATTCTTTCCCGTCCGATTGACGTCAGCCGTTATGGCGTGATTTACGCTGGCGCGCAGAAAAATATCGGCCCGGCTGGCCTGACAATCGTCATCGTTCGTGAAGATTTGCTGGGCAAAGCGAATATCGCGTGTCCGTCGATACTGGATTATTCCATCTTCAACGATAACGGCTCCATGTTTAACACGCCGCCGACATTTGCCTGGTATTTATCTGGTCTGGTCTTTAAATGGCTGAAAGCGAACGGCGGTGTAGCTGAAATGGATAAAATCAATCAGCAAAAAGCAGAACTGCTATATGGGGTGATTGATAACAGCGATTTCTACCGCAATGACGTGGCGAAAGCTAACCGTTCGCGGATGAACGTGCCGTTCCAGTTGGCGGACAGTGCGCTTGACAAATTGTTCCTTGAAGAGTCTTTTGCTGCTGGCCTTCATGCACTGAAAGGTCACCGTGTGGTCGGCGGAATGCGCGCTTCTATTTATAACGCCATGCCGCTGGAAGGCGTTAAAGCGCTGACAGACTTCATGGTTGAGTTCGAACGCCGTCACGGTTAATGCCGAAATTTTGCTTAATCCCCACAGCCAGCCTGTGGGGTTTTTATTTCTGTTGTAGAGAGTTGAGTTCATGGAATCCCTGACGTTACAACCCATCGCTCGTGTCGATGGCACTATTAATCTGCCCGGTTCCAAGAGCGTTTCTAACCGCGCTTTATTGCTGGCGGCATTAGCACACGGCAAAACAGTATTAACCAATCTGCTGGATAGCGATGACGTGCGCCATATGCTGAATGCATTAACAGCGTTAGGGGTAAGCTATACGCTTTCAGCCGATCGTACGCGTTGCGAAATTATCGGTAACGGCGGTCCATTACACGCAGAAGGTGCCCTGGAGTTGTTCCTCGGTAACGCCGGAACGGCAATGCGTCCGCTGGCGGCAGCTCTTTGTCTGGGTAGCAATGATATTGTGCTGACCGGTGAGCCGCGTATGAAAGAACGCCCGATTGGTCATCTGGTGGATGCGCTGCGCCTGGGCGGGGCGAAGATCACTTACCTGGAACAAGAAAATTATCCGCCGTTGCGTTTACAGGGCGGCTTTACTGGCGGCAACGTTGACGTTGATGGCTCCGTTTCCAGCCAATTCCTCACCGCACTGTTAATGACTGCGCCTCTTGCGCCAGAAGATACGGTGATTCGTATTAAAGGCGATCTGGTTTCTAAACCTTATATCGACATCACACTCAATCTGATGAAGACGTTTGGTGTTGAAATTGAAAATCAGCACTATCAACAATTTGTCGTAAAAGGCGGACAGTCTTATCAGTCTCCGGGTACTTATTTGGTCGAAGGCGATGCATCTTCGGCTTCTTACTTTCTGGCAGCAGCAGCAATCAAAGGCGGCACTGTAAAAGTGACCGGTATTGGACGTAACAGTATGCAGGGTGATATTCGCTTTGCTGATGTGCTGGAAAAATGGGCGCGACCATTTGCTGGGGCGATGATTATATTTCCTGCACGCGTGGTGAACTGAACGCTATTGATATGGATATGAACCATATTCCCGATGCGGCGATGACCATTGCCACGGCGGCGTTATTTGCAAAAGGCACCACCACGCTGCGCAATATCTATAACTGGCGTGTTAAAGAAACCGATCGCCTGTTTGCGATGGCAACAGAACTGCGTAAAGTCGGTGCGGAAGTAGAAGAGGGGCACGATTACATTCGTATCACTCCACCGGAAAAACTGAACTTTGCCGAGATCGCGACATACAATGATCACCGGATGGCGATGTGTTTCTCGCTGGTGGCGTTGTCAGATACACCAGTGACGATTCTTGATCCCAAATGTACGGCCAAAACATTTCCGGATTATTTCGAGCAGTTGGCGCGGATTAGCCAGGCAGCCTGAATGAACAACGGGCAATAAATAGCCAAATCTTTCTTTATCAAAACGTCGGCACATTGTCGGCGTTTTTTTTCGGACCTTGTGAGTCATTTTGATTAATGGTAGCGTCGCTTGTTAATGTAAGTTGTTGATATATAATGTTTATGTATGATTAATCAACGGATGATTCACATGAAGAATACTAAATTACTGCTGGCGATTGCGACCTCTGCAGCATTACTGACAGGGTGTCAAAATACCCACGGTATTGATACCAATATGGCTATCAGCTCCGGTTTAAATGCCTATAAAGCAGCAACATTAAGCGATGCCGATGCAAAAGCGATTGCCAATCAGGGCTGTGCCGAAATGGACAGCGGCAATCAAGTCGCAAGTAAATCCAGCAAGTACGGTAAACGTCTGGCAAAAATCGCCAAAGCATTGGGTAACAATATTAATGGCACGCCGGTCAACTATAAGGTTTATATGACCAGCGACGTCAACGCATGGGCGATGGCGAACGGCTGTGTCCGTGTCTACAGTGGCCTGATGAACATGATGAATGACAACGAAATTGAAGGTGTTCTGGGCCATGAACTGGGCCACGTCGCGTTGGGTCACTCGCTGGCTGAAATGAAAGCTTCTTATGCGATCGTTGCCGCACGCGATGCCATTTCAGCTACCAGCGGTGTGGCTTCCCAGCTTTCCCGCTCACAATTGGGTGATATCGCAGAAGGCGCTGTTAATGCTAAATACTCCCGTGATAAAGAGTCCGAAGCAGATGATTTCTCCTTTGATCTGTTGAAGAAACGTGGCATCAGCACCCAGGGGCTGGTTGGCAGCTTTGAAAAACTGGCTAGTCTGGATGGCGGTCGCACCCAGTCCATGTTTGACTCTCACCCACCATCAACAGAGCGTGCGCAACACATCCGTGATCGTATCGCCTCTGGTAAGTAAATCATTGTCATCTTTCGGGCTGGTCTTCTGCCAGCCCGCTATAATTGCGCAATAAATCCCCATCTGAATACAGACAAAACTGGTTTTTGCACACAACGTTAACGATTTGTGGCGTCGGCGCGTATAATGCGCGCGGTTATGTTAACGGTACGCCTGTTTTAAGGAGATAAAGATGACGGCAATTGCCCCGGTTATTACCATTGATGGCCCAAGCGGTGCAGGGAAAGGCACCTTGTGTAAGGCTATGGCGGAAGCATTGCAATGGCATCTGCTGGATTCGGGTGCAATTTATCGCGTACTGGCATTGGCGGCATTACATCACCATGTTGATGTTGCGTCAGAAGATGCGCTGGTACCGCTGGCATCCCATCTGGATGTACGTTTTGTGTCAACCAATGGCAATCTGGAAGTGATCCTCGAAGGGGAAGATGTCAGCGGCGAAATTCGTACTCAGGAAGTGGCGAATGCGGCTTCACAAGTCGCGGCATTCCCACGCGTTCGTGAAGCATTATTGCGTCGCCAACGCGCGTTTCGCGAATTACCAGGTCTGATTGCCGATGGCCGCGACATGGGAACGGTGGTATTCCCTGATGCACCAGTGAAAATTTTCCTTGACGCCTCCTCGGAAGAACGTGCGCATCGCCGCATGCTACAGTTGCAGGAGAAGGGCTTTAGTGTTAACTTTGAGCGCCTTTTGGCCGAGATCAAAGAACGCGACGACCGCGATCGTAACCGAGCGGTAGCGCCACTGGTTCCGGCAGCCGATGCTTTAGTGTTGGATTCCACCACCTTAAGCATTGAGCAAGTGATTGAAAAAGCGCTACAATACGCGCGCCAGAAATTGGCTCTCGCATAAGCGACCGAATTTGCAGTACCCCCGTTGCAATGGAATGACAGCGGGTATGTTAAACAACCCCATCCGGCATGGAGCCAGGTGGACGTTAAATATAAACCTGAAGATTAAACATGACTGAATCTTTTGCTCAACTCTTTGAAGAGTCCTTAAAAGAAATCGAAACCCGCCCGGGTTCTATCGTTCGTGGCGTTGTTGTTGCTATCGACAAAGACGTAGTACTGGTTGACGCTGGTCTGAAATCTGAGTCCGCCATCCCGGCTGAGCAGTTCAAAAACGCCCAGGGCGAGCTGGAAATCCAGGTAGGTGACGAAGTTGACGTTGCTCTGGACGCAGTAGAAGACGGCTTCGGTGAAACTCTGCTGTCCCGTGAGAAAGCTAAACGTCACGAAGCCTGGATCACGCTGGAAAAAGCTTACGAAGATGCTGAAACTGTTACCGGTGTTATCAACGGCAAAGTTAAGGGCGGCTTCACTGTTGAGCTGAACGGTATTCGTGCGTTCCTGCCAGGTTCTCTGGTAGACGTTCGTCCGGTGCGTGACACTCTGCACCTGGAAGGCAAAGAGCTTGAATTTAAAGTAATCAAGCTGGATCAGAAGCGCAACAACGTTGTTGTTTCTCGTCGTGCCGTTATCGAATCCGAAAACAGCGCAGAGCGCGATCAGCTGCTGGAAAACCTGCAGGAAGGCATGGAAGTTAAAGGTATCGTTAAGAACCTCACTGACTACGGTGCATTCGTTGATCTGGGCGGCGTTGACGGCCTGCTGCACATCACTGACATGGCCTGGAAACGCGTTAAGCATCCGAGCGAAATCGTCAACGTGGGCGACGAAATCACTGTTAAAGTGCTGAAGTTCGACCGCGAACGTACCCGTGTATCCCTGGGCCTGAAACAGTTGGGCGAAGATCCGTGGGTAGCTATCGCTAAACGTTATCCGGAAGGTACCAAACTGACTGGTCGCGTGACCAACCTGACCGACTACGGCTGCTTCGTTGAAATCGAAGAAGGCGTTGAAGGCCTGGTACACGTTTCCGAAATGGATTGGACCAACAAAAACATCCACCCGTCCAAAGTTGTTAACGTTGGCGATGTAGTGGAAGTTATGGTTCTGGATATCGACGAAGAACGTCGTCGTATCTCCCTGGGTCTGAAACAGTGCAAAGCTAACCCGTGGCAGCAGTTCGCGGAAACCCACAACAAGGGCGACCGTGTTGAAGGTAAAATCAAGTCTATCACTGACTTCGGTATCTTCATCGGCCTGGACGGCGGCATCGACGGCCTGGTTCACCTGTCTGATATCTCCTGGAACGTTGCAGGCGAAGAAGCAGTTCGTGAATACAAAAAAGGCGACGAAATCGCTGCAGTTGTTCTGCAGGTTGACGCAGAACGTGAACGTATCTCCCTGGGCGTTAAACAGCTCGCAGAAGATCCGTTCAACAACTGGGTTGCTCTGAACAAGAAAGGCGCTATCGTAACCGGTAAAGTAACTGCAGTTGACGCTAAAGGCGCAACCGTAGAACTGGCTGACGGCGTCGAAGGTTACCTGCGTGCTTCTGAAGCATCCCGTGACCGCGTTGAAGACGCTACCCTGGTTCTGAGCGTTGGCGACGAAGTTGAAGCTAAATTCACCGGCGTTGATCGTAAAAACCGCGCAATCAGCCTGTCTGTTCGTGCGAAAGACGAAGCTGACGAGAAAGATGCAATCGCAACTGTTAACAAACAGGAAGATGCAAACTTCTCCAACAACGCAATGGCTGAAGCTTTCAAAGCAGCTAAAGGCGAGTAATTCTCTGACTCTTCGGGATTTTTATTCCGAAGTTTGTTGAGTTTACTTGACAGATTGCAGGTTTCGTCCTGTAATCAAGCACTAAGGGCGGCTACGGCCGCCCTTAATCAATGCAGCAACAGCAGCCGCTTAATTTGCCTTTAAGGAACCGGAGGAATCATGACCAAGTCAGAATTGATAGAAAGACTTGCCACCCAGCAATCGCACATTCCCGCCAAGACGGTTGAAGATGCAGTAAAAGAGATGCTGGAGCATATGGCCTCGACTCTTGCGCAGGGCGAGCGTATTGAAATCCGCGGTTTCGGCAGTTTCTCTTTGCACTACCGCGCACCACGTACCGGACGTAATCCGAAGACTGGCGATAAAGTAGAACTGGAAGGAAAATACGTTCCTCACTTTAAACCTGGTAAAGAACTGCGCGATCGCGCCAATATTTACGGTTAAGTTTTTACTCAAACTTGAACGCGAGAAAAGCACCTATCGGGTGCTTTTTTCATTTCTCTAATCAGGAACTGGAAGCTGCCTCGCAGAGTTTTGAGCAGTTTTCACCCTTTCGTTAAATTCTTCTGAATGTGCCTCGGGGAACGCAAAATTCCCACCAGACAACCGCTCAACAAAGTTGCACACTTTCCATAAACAGGGAGGGGTGCATGAAAATAACGACAGTCGGCGTATGCATAATTTGCGGAATTTTTCCGTTGCTGATTTTGCCCCAATTGCCTGGGACATTAACCCTTGCGTTTCTGACTCTCTTCGCCTGCGTACTGGCATTTATCCCTGTTAAAACCGTCCGTTATATCGCGCTGACGTTGCTGTTTTTCGTTTGGGGCATATTATCAGCAAAGCAAATTTTGTGGGCAGGAGAAACCTTAACTGGCGCGACGCAGGATGCAATTGTTGAGATCACTGCAACTGACGGCATGACCACTCATTACGGTCAAATTACTCATCTACAAGGTCGACGTATATTCCCTGCGCCAGGCCTTGTGCTGTATGGCGAATATCTTCCGCAAGCGGTTTGTGCTGGACAACAATGGTCAATGAAACTCAAAGTTCGTGCAGTTCATGGCCAACTTAATGATGGCGGCTTTGATAGCCAGCGTTATGCCATTGCCCAGCATCAGCCGCTCATCGGCCGCTTTCTGCAGGCAAGTGTCATTGAACCGAATTGTAGCCTGCGTGCACAGTATCTGGCGTCACTACAAACAACGCTGCAACCCTATATGTGGAATGCGGTTATTCTTGGTTTAGGTATGGGGGAACGGTTATCCGTCCCCAAAGAAATCAAAAATATCATGCGTGATACTGGAACGGCGCATTTAATGGCGATATCGGGATTGCACATCGCTTTTGCGGCGTTGCTGGCTGCCGGACTCATTCGCGGTGGGCAAGTTTTTCTGCCTGGGCGCTGGATCCACTGGCAAATGCCATTAATTGGTGGAATCTGCTGTGCTGCTTTTTATGCCTGGTTGACGGGAATGCAACCTCCTGCATTGCGTACCGTGGTGGCGCTTGCTACGTGGGGAATGCTTAAGTTAAGTGGGCGACAGTGGAGTGGCTGGGATGTATGGATATGTTGTCTGGCGGCAATTTTGCTGATGGATCCTGTTGCCATTCTCTCGCAAAGTTTATGGCTCTCTGCCGCTGCGGTCGCGGCACTGATTTTTTGGTACCAGTGGTTTCCCTGTCCTGAGTGGCAACTGCCGCCGGTATTGCGTGCAGTTGTTTCCCTCATTCATTTGCAACTGGGAATCACACTCCTGCTTATGCCTGTGCAAATCGTTATATTTCATGGCATTAGTCTGACCTCGTTTATTGCAAATCTATTAGCAATTCCCTTGGTGACATTTATCACGGTTCCGTTGATCCTCGCCGCGATGGTTGTGCATTTAAGCGGGCCGTTAATCCTGGAGCAAGGGTTATGGTTTCTTGCCGACCGGTCTTTGGCTTTACTTTTCTGGGGGTTAAAGAGTTTGCCAGAAGGGTGGATCAACATTGCTGAACGTTGGCAATGGCTATCATTTTCCCCATGGTTCTTACTGGTGGTATGGCGATTAAACGCCTGGCGAACGTTGCCAGCAATGTGTGTGGCTGTAGGCTTGCTGATGTGCTGGCCGCTGTGGCAAAAACCTCGACCTAACGAGTGGCAGGTGTACATGCTTGATGTCGGGCAAGGGCTGGCAATGGTGATAGCCAGAAACGGCAAAGCGATTCTCTATGACACAGGACTGGCCTGGCCCGAAGGGGATAGTGGGCAACAACTGATTATCCCCTGGCTCCACTGGCATAATCTTGAACCGGAAGGCGTTATTCTGAGTCATGAACATCTGGATCACCGGGGAGGGCTGGACTCAATATTGCACACATGGCCGATGTTATGGATCAGAAGTCCGTTAAACTGGGAACATCATCAGCCCTGTGTGCGTGGCGAAGCGTGGCAATGGCAAGGATTGCGTTTCAGCGTGCACTGGCCTTTACAAGCTAGCAACGATAAAGGAAATAACCATTCCTGTGTGGTTAAGGTTTATGACGGGACGAATAGCATTCTTCTAACCGGTGATATTGAAGTCCCCGCTGAACAAAAGATGCTAAGCCGTTACTGGCAGCAAGTGCAGACAACATTGCTTCAGGTACCTCACCATGGCAGTAATACCTCATCATCGTTGCCATTAATTCAGCGAGTGAATGGAAAAGTGGCACTCGCATCGGCATCGCGCTATAACGCATGGCGATTGCCCTCTAATAAAGTTAAGCATCGCTATCAACAGCAAGGATATCAATGGCTTGATACTCCACATCAGGGTCAAGTGACGGTCAATTTTTCAGCGCAAGGCTGGCGGATTAGCAGCCTCAGAGAGCAAATTTTACCTCGTTGGTATCATCAGTGGTTTGGCGTGCCAGTGGATAACGGGTAGAATATGCGGCTATTTCAACAAATGCTGGTTTTTTGAATGCATAACGACAAAGATCTCTCTACGTGGCAGACGTTCCGCCGACTGTGGCCAACCATTGCGCCTTTTAAAGCGGGTCTGATCGTGGCGGGCGTAGCGTTAATCCTCAACGCAGCCAGCGATACCTTCATGTTATCGCTCCTTAAGCCACTTCTTGATGATGGCTTTGGTAAAACAGATCGCTCCGTGCTGGTGTGGATGCCGCTGGTGGTGATCGGGCTGATGATTTTACGTGGTATCACCAGCTATGTCTCCAGCTACTGTATCTCCTGGGTATCAGGAAAGGTGGTAATGACCATGCGTCGCCGCCTGTTTGGTCACATGATGGGAATGCCGGTTTCATTTTTTGACAAACAGTCAACGGGGACGCTGTTGTCACGTATCACCTACGATTCCGAACAGGTTGCTTCTTCTTCTTCCGGCGCACTGATAACGGTTGTGCGTGAAGGTGCGTCAATCATCGGCCTGTTCATCATGATGTTCTATTACAGTTGGCAACTGTCGATCATTTTGATTGTGCTGGCACCGATTGTTTCGATTGCGATTCGCGTAGTATCGAAGCGTTTTCGCAACATCAGTAAAAACATGCAGAACACCATGGGGCAGGTGACCACCAGCGCCGAACAAATGCTGAAGGGCCACAAAGAAGTATTGATTTTCGGTGGTCAGGAAGTGGAAACGAAACGCTTTGATAAAGTCAGCAACCGAATGCGTCTTCAGGGGATGAAAATGGTTTCAGCCTCTTCCATCTCTGATCCGATCATTCAGCTGATCGCCTCTTTGGCGCTGGCGTTTGTTCTGTATGCGGCGAGCTTCCCAAGTGTCATGGATAGCCTGACTGCCGGTACGATTACCGTTGTTTTCTCTTCAATGATTGCACTGATGCGTCCGCTGAAATCACTGACCAACGTTAACGCCCAGTTCCAGCGCGGTATGGCGGCTTGTCAGACGCTGTTTACCATTCTGGACAGTGAGCAGGAGAAAGACGAAGGTAAGCGCGTGATCGAGCGTGCGACTGGCGACGTGGAATTCCGCAATGTCACCTTTACTTATCCGGGACGTGACGTACCTGCATTGCGTAACATCAACCTGAAAATTCCGGCAGGGAAGACGGTTGCTCTGGTTGGACGCTCTGGTTCAGGTAAATCAACCATCGCCAGCCTGATCACTCGTTTTTACGATATTGATGAAGGCGAAATCCTGATGGATGGTCACGATCTGCGCGAGTATACCCTGGCGTCGTTACGTAACCAGGTTGCTCTGGTGTCGCAGAATGTCCATCTGTTTAACGATACGGTTGCTAACAACATTGCTTACGCACGGACTGAACAGTACAGCCGTGAGCAAATTGAAGAAGCGGCGCGTATGGCCTACGCCATGGACTTCATCAATAAGATGGATAACGGTCTCGATACAGTGATTGGTGAAAACGGCGTGCTGCTCTCTGGCGGTCAGCGTCAGCGTATTGCTATCGCTCGAGCCTTGCTGCGTGATAGCCCGATTCTGATTCTGGATGAAGCTACCTCGGCTCTGGATACCGAATCCGAACGTGCGATTCAGGCGGCACTGGATGAGTTGCAGAAAAACCGTACCTCTCTGGTGATTGCCCACCGCTTGTCTACCATTGAAAAGGCAGACGAAATCGTGGTCGTCGAGGATGGTGTCATTGTGGAACGCGGTACGCATAACGATTTGCTTGAGCACCGCGGCGTTTACGCGCAACTTCACAAAATGCAGTTTGGCCAATGATCGAAAAAATCTGGTCTGGTGAATCCCCTTTGTGGCGGCTATTGCTGCCACTCTCCTGGTTGTATGGCCTGGTGAGTGGCGCGATCCGTCTTTGCTATAAACTAAAACTGAAGCGCGCCTGGCGTGCCCCCGTACCGGTTGTCGTGGTTGGTAATCTCACCGCAGGCGGCAACGGAAAAACCCCGGTCGTTGTCTGGCTGGTGGAACAGTTGCAACAGCGCGGTATTCGCGTGGGGGTCGTATCGCGGGGATATGGTAGTAAGGCTGAATCTTATCCGCTGTTATTGTCGGCAGATACCACAACAGCACAGGCGGGTGATGAACCTGTGTTGATTTATCAACGCACTGATGCGCCTGTTGCGGTTTCTCCCGTTCGTTCTGATGCGGTAAAAGCCATTCTGGCGCAACACCCTGATGTGCAGATCATCGTAACCGACGACGGTTTACAGCATTACCGTCTGGCGCGTGATGTGGAAATTGTCGTTATTGATGGTGTGCGTCGCTTTGGCAATGGCTGGTGGTTGCCGGCGGGGCCAATGCGTGAGCGAGCGGGGCGCTTAAAGTCGGTTGATGCGGTAATCGTCAACGGCGGTGTCCCTCGCAGCGGTGAAATCCCCATGCATCTGCTGCCGGGTCAGGCGGTGAATTTACGTACCGGTACGCGTTGTGACGTTGCTCAGCTTGAACATGTAGTGGCGATGGCGGGGATTGGGCATCCGCCGCGCTTTTTTGCCACGCTGAAGATGTGTGGCGTACAACCGGAAAAATGTGTACCGCTGGCCGATCATCAGTCTTTGAACCATGCGGATGTCAGTGCGTTGGTAAGCGCCGGGCAAACGCTGGTAATGACTGAAAAAGATGCGGTGAAATGCCGGGCCTTTGCAGAAGAAAATTGGTGGTATTTGCCTGTAGACGCACAGCTTTCAGGTGATGAACCAGCGAAACTGCTTACGCAACTAACCTCGCTGGCTTCTGGCAACTAGTTACGCCGCGGCAGCGTTCGATTGATGGAGTCATGAATGTCGCTGCCGCACCTCTCCCTTGCTGATGCGCGTAATCTTCACCTTGCCGCACAAGGCCTGTTAAACAAACCCCGCCGTCGAGCGTCGTTGGAGGATATTCCGGCAACGATCTCCCGCATGTCCTTGCTGCAAATCGATACCATCAATATTGTTGCCCGTAGTCCATATCTGGTGCTTTTCAGTCGTCTGGGAAATTATCCTGCCCAGTGGCTGGATGAGTCTCTGGCGCGTGGCGAATTAATGGAATACTGGGCGCATGAAGCCTGCTTTATGCCGCGTAGCGACTTTCGTCTTATTCGCCACCGCATGCTGGCACCTGAAAAAATGGGCTGGAAATACAAAGACGCCTGGATGCAGGAACATGAGGCGGAAATTGCACAGTTAATTCAGCATATTCATGATAAGGGGCCGGTACGTTCAGCCGATTTTGAGCATCCTCGTAAAGGTGCAAGCGGCTGGTGGGAATGGAAGCCGCATAAACGGCATCTGGAAGGTTTATTTACTGCCGGAAAGGTGATGGTGATTGAACGGCGCAACTTCCAGCGCGTTTATGATTTAACCCACCGTGTCATGCCTGACTGGGATGATGAGCGCGATCTCGTTTCGCAAACAGAAGCAGAAATCATCATGCTGGATAACAGTGCGCGTAGCCTGGGAATATTCCGCGAACAGTGGCTGGCAGATTACTATCGGCTGAAACGTCCGGCACTGGCGGCGTGGCGCGAAGCGAGGGCTGAACAGCAGCAAATCATTGCTGTGCATGTTGAAAAATTGGGCAATCTTTGGCTGCATGCTGATTTGCTGCCGCTACTCGAGCGTGCGCTGGCCGGAAAGCTCACTGCAACGCACAGCGCGGTACTTTCGCCTTTTGATCCTGTTGTCTGGGATCGCAAACGCGCAGAGCAGCTTTTTGATTTTAGCTACCGGCTGGAGTGCTATACCCCAGCGCCGAAACGCCAGTATGGCTATTTTGTTCTGCCATTATTACATCGTGGGCAATTAGTTGGGCGAATGGATGCCAAAATGCATCGCCAGACAGGCATCCTTGAAGTTATCTCTCTGTGGTTACAGGAAGGCATTAAACCAACGACAATGCTGCAAAAAGGGTTACGTCAGGTGATTACTGATTTCGCGAGCTGGCAGCAGGCAACGCGGGTGACATTAGGACGCTGCCCGCAAGGTCTCTTTACTGATTGCCGCACTGGCTGGGAAATAGACCCCGTCGCATAAATGATTATGATAAGATTTATGCATTCATAACCCGATCCATCTGGAGGAACTATGGATCATCGTTTGCTTGAAATCATTGCCTGCCCGGTTTGCAACGGAAAACTTTGGTATAACCAGGAAAAACAAGAGCTTATTTGCAAACTGGATAACCTGGCTTTCCCGCTCCGCGATGGCATTCCAGTGTTGCTGGAAACGGAAGCCCGCGTGCTGACTGCTGATGAGAGTAAATCATGAGTTTTGTGGTCATTATTCCCGCGCGCTACGCGTCCACGCGTCTGCCCGGTAAACCATTGGTTGATATTAACGGCAAACCCATGATTGTTCATGTTCTTGAACGCGCGCGTGAATCAGGTGCCGAGCGCATCATCGTGGCAACCGATCATGAGGATGTTGCCCGCGCCGTTGAAGCCGCTGGCGGTGAAGTATGTATGACGCGCGCCGATCATCAGTCAGGAACAGAACGTCTGGCGGAAGTTGTCGAAAAATGCGCATTCAGCGACGACACGGTGATCGTTAATGTGCAGGGTGATGAACCGATGATCCCTGCGACAATCATTCGTCAGGTTGCTGATAACCTCGCTCAGCGTCAGGTGGGTATGGCGACTCTGGCGGTGCCAATCCACAATGCGGAAGAAGCGTTTAACCCGAATGCGGTGAAAGTGGTTCTCGACGCTGAAGGGTATGCACTGTACTTCTCACGCGCCACCATTCCTTGGGATCGTGATCGTTTTGCAGAAGGCCTTGAAACCGTTGGCGATAACTTCCTGCGTCATCTTGGCATTTATGGCTACCGTGCAGGCTTTATCCGTCGTTACGTCAACTGGCAGGCAAGTCCGTTAGAACACATCGAAATGTTAGAGCAGCTTCGTGTTCTGTGGTACGGCGAAAAAATCCATGTTGCTGTTGCTCAGGAAGTTCCTGGCACAGGTGTGGATACCCCTGAAGATCTTGAGCGCGTTCGCGCTGAAATGCGCTAATTTCACTTCACGACACTTCAGCCAATTTTGGGAGGAGTGTCGTACCGTTACGATTTTCCTCAATTTTTCTTTTCAACAATTGATCTCATTCAGGTGACATCTTTTATATTGGCGCTCATTATGAAAGCAGTAGCTTTTATGAGGGTAATCTGAATGGAACAGCTGCGTGCCGAATTAAGCCATTTACTGGGCGAAAAACTCAGTCGTATTGAGTGCGTCAATGAAAAAGCGGATACGGCGTTGTGGGCTTTGTATGACAGCCAGGGAAACCCAATGCCGTTAATGGCAAGAAGCTTTAGTACGCCCGGAAAAGCCCGACAACTGGCATGGAAAACCACCATGCTGGCAAGAAGTGGGACTGTCCGTATGCCGACTATTTATGGTGTGATGACGCATGAAGAACACCCCGGCCCTGATGTCCTGCTACTGGAGCGGATGCGTGGTGTTTCGGTGGAGGCACCAGCCCGAACACCAGAACGCTGGGAACAGCTCAAAGACCAAATCGTTGAAGCCTTACTGGCCTGGCACCGTCAGGACAGTCGCGGTTGCGTCGGTGCGGTCGACAATACTCAGGAAAATTTCTGGCCCTCATGGTACCGGCAACATGTTGAAGTGCTATGGACCACGCTCAATCAGTTCAATAACACCGGTCTGACGATGCAGGATAAGCGGATCCTGTTTCGCACTCGCGAATGTCTCCCGGCATTATTTGAAGGCTTTAACGACAATTGTGTGTTGATTCACGGTAACTTCTGTTTACGCAGCATGCTGAAAGATTCGCGCAGCGATCAGTTACTGGCGATGGTCGGGCCGGGACTAATGCTTTGGGCACCGCGAGAATACGAACTGTTCCGACTAATGGATAATTCTCTGGCGGAAGATTTGCTCTGGAGTTACCTGCAACGCGCGCCAGTGGCGGAGTCGTTCATCTGGCGGCGTTGGTTGTATGTGTTATGGGATGAAGTTGCGCAACTGGTTAATACCGGACGATTTAGTCGGCGCAACTTCGATCTGGCATCAAAATCACTCTTGCCGTGGCTCGCCTGACGGACCTTTCAGCCACTGCCAGATGCGGCCAAGCGTTTCATAGCCAACACGATCGCTATGCATCAGCCAGACCGGAGAAGGGATTGCCCGTTCCCACGGATTAAGCGGCGAGTCGATGGCCAACTGATTCGCCGGGGCTGGTAGCGGATTTAACCCTTCCTGCTGAAAAAAGATCATCGCCCGCGGCAGATGTGATGCGGAGGTCACCAGCAGGAAAGGGGCGTCACCAATCGCCTGTTTCACTGCCGCAGCTTCTTCTTCGGTATCTTTTGGCAAATCCAGGGTGATAATTTGCTCGCGCGGCACGCCCAGCGATTGCGCAACTCTGGCACCTACTTCCGCTGTACTCACCGTATTGGTTTTTGCTACGCCTCCCGTGAAGATCAGTTTTGATCCCGGATTTTCGCGCCATAAGCGAATACCTTCATTCAGGCGTGGCAGACTGTTATTGATTAAATTAGAGCTCGGTGCCCACTGCGGGTTCCAGGTATAACCACCTCCGAGCACCACGATATAGTCCACTTTTTGCGAATTATTCCATGTCGGATAGGTGCTTTCGATGGGACGCAGCAGGCGGTCGGCTACCGGTTGCAAACTCAATAACAAGAGTGCCAGCCACCCAATGCTAATAAAAATCTTCGCGGTTTTTTGAAAACGGCTAAACCACAGCAGCGCCAGGCCAGCGCCAATAATTAACAACATCAGCGGAAGTGGCAGCAACATATTGCCAATCACTTTTTTCAGTGTAAAAAGCATCCTTTCTGGTTCCTTTTTTAACCATATAGCAAGGGATCGCCAGCGATATTACACCAGACGGGTTCATTCTCGCCGTGGCTGTGACAAAATAGCGTCTTTATCAGAAAACGTCTTAGCCAACCGGTGGAGAAAGCAATGCAGGATCGCAATTTTGATGATATTGCGGAAAAGTTGTCCCGTAACATTTACGGCACCACCAAAGGGCAGCTTCGACAGGCTATTCTGTGGCAGGATCTCGATCGCGTGCTGGCGGAAATGGGCCCGCAAAAACTGCGTGTGCTGGATGCTGGCGGTGGAGAAGGGCAGACCGCAATCAAAATGGCCGAGCGTGGGCATCAGGTCATTTTATGCGATCTTTCTGCGCAGATGATCGACCGCGCAAAACAGGCGGCAGAAGCAAAAGGTGTGAGCGACAACATGCAATTTATACATTGCGCCGCTCAGGATGTTGCTTCGCATTTGGAAACGCCCGTTGATCTGATATTGTTCCATGCGGTGCTCGAGTGGGTGGCCGATCCCCGCAGTGTATTGCAGACCCTGTGGTCAGTGTTGCGTCCAGGCGGCGTGTTGTCGTTAATGTTCTACAATGCGCATGGTTTGTTGATGCATAACATGGTCGCCGGGAATTTTGATTACGTGCAGGCGGGAATGCCGAAAAAGAAAAAACGGACGCTTTCGCCAGATTATCCACGCGACCCGGCGCAGGTTTATCTGTGGCTGGAAGAAGCTGGTTGGCAAATTATGGGTAAGACAGGCGTTCGCGTGTTTCATGATTATCTGCGCGAGAAGCACCAGCAGCGCGACTGCTATGAAGCATTACTTGAATTAGAAACGCGTTATTGCCGTCAGGAACCGTATATTACCCTGGGGCGTTATATTCATGTCACCGCGCGCAAACCGCAGAGCAAGGATAAAGTATGAGTGAATTTTCCCAGACAGTCCCCGAACTGGTTGCCTGGGCCAGAAAAAATGACTTCTCCATCTCGCTGCCGGTAGACCGACTCTCTTTTCTGCTGGCGGTTGCCACGCTGAACGGCGAGCGTCTGGATGGTGAGATGAGTGAAGGCGAGCTGGTGGATGCATTCCGCCATGTGAGTGATGCGTTTGAGCAAACCAGCGAAACCATCGGCGTGCGCGCCAATAACGCGATCAACGACATGGTGCGTCAACGTCTGCTGAACCGCTTTACCAGCGAGCAGGCGGAAGGGAACGCAATTTACCGTCTGACGCCGCTCGGCATCGGCATTACTGACTACTACATCCGTCAGCGCGAGTTTTCTACGCTGCGTCTTTCTATGCAGTTGTCGATTGTGGCGGGTGAGCTCAAACGCGCAGCAGATGCCGCCGAAGAGGGCGGTGATGAATTTCACTGGCACCGTAATGTCTATGCGCCACTGAAATACTCGGTAGCAGAAATTTTCGACAGTATCGACCTGACGCAACGTCTGATGGACGAACAGCAGCAGCAGGTGAAGGACGATATCGCCCAGTTGCTGAACAAAGACTGGCGGGCGGCAATTTCCAGCTGTGAATTGTTGCTTTCGGAAACTTCCGGAACGCTGCGTGAATTGCAGGATACGCTGGAAGCGGCAGGCGACAAATTGCAGGCTAATCTGTTGCGCATTCAGGATGCGACGATGACCCATGACGATCTGCATTTCGTCGATCGTCTGGTGTTCGATCTGCAGAGCAAACTCGATCGTATTATCAGTTGGGGCCAGCAATCCATCGACTTGTGGATTGGCTACGACCGCCACGTACACAAATTTATTCGTACCGCGATCGATATGGATAAAAACCGCGTCTTTGCTCAGCGGTTACGTCAGTCGGTACAAACCTATTTTGATGAGCCGTGGGCGCTAACTTATGCCAATGCCGATCGTCTGCTGGATATGCGTGACGAAGAGATGGCACTGCGCGATGAAGAAGTGACTGGGGAACTTCCTGAGGATCTGGAATACGAAGAGTTTAACGAGATCCGCGAACAGCTGGCGGCGATCATCGAAGAACAACTTGCCGTGTACAAAACCAGACAAGTGCCGCTGGATCTTGGTCTGGTGGTACGCGAATATCTGTCACAGTATCCGCGTGCACGTCACTTTGACGTTGCGCGTATTGTTATTGATCAGGCGGTACGTCTTGGCGTAGCGCAAGCAGATTTCACCGGACTGCCAGCGAAATGGCAGCCGATTAATGATTACGGAGCCAAGGTACAGGCGCATGTCATCGACAAATATTGAACAAGTGATGCCGGTTAAGCTGGCGCAGGCGCTGGCGAATCCGTTATTTCCGGCGCTGGACAGCGCCTTACGTTCAGGCCGCCATATTGGCCTCGACGAACTGGATAATCATGCATTCCTGATGGATTTTCAGGAATATCTGGAAGAGTTTTACGCGCGTTATAACGTTGAGCTTATTCGCGCACCGGAAGGGTTCTTCTATTTACGCCCACGTTCCACCACTCTTATCCCGCGTTCCGTCTTGTCGGAACTGGATATGATGGTCGGGAAAATCCTCTGTTATCTCTATCTCAGCCCGGAACGGCTGGCGAATGAGGGGATTTTCACCCAGCAGGAACTGTACGACGAACTGCTCACCCTGGCCGATGAAGCAAAACTGCTGAAACTGGTGAACAACCGTTCAACCGGTTCAGACGTTGACCGTCAGAAGTTGCAGGAGAAAGTACGTTCTTCGCTCAACCGTCTGCGTCGTTTAGGCATGGTGTGGTTTATGGGCCACGACAGCAGCAAGTTTCGCATTACCGAATCGGTGTTCCGCTTCGGAGCCGATGTGCGTGCTGGCGACGATCCCCGTGAAGCACAGCGTCGCCTGATTCGTGATGGCGAAGCAATGCCGATTGAAAATCATCTGCAACTCAACGATGAAACCGAAGAGAATCAGCCAGATAGCGGAGAGGAAGAATAATGATTGAACGCGGTAAATTTCGCTCACTGACGCTGATTAACTGGAACGGCTTTTTTGCCCGAACTTTTGACCTTGACGAGCTGGTCACGACGCTTTCTGGCGGTAACGGGGCGGGTAAATCCACCACCATGGCGGCGTTCGTTACGGCGCTGATCCCCGACCTGACCCTGCTGCATTTCCGTAACACTACGGAAGCCGGGGCCACCAGCGGTTCGCGCGATAAAGGTCTGCACGGTAAGCTGAAAGCGGGTGTCTGTTATTCGATGCTCGACACCATTAACTCGCGCCACCAGCGCGTGGTGGTCGGTGTGCGTCTGCAACAGGTTGCCGGACGCGATCGTAAAGTGGATATCAAACCATTTGCCATTCAGGGACTGCCGATGTCGGTGCAGCCGACACAGCTGGTGACCGAAACCCTGAACGAACGCCAGGCGCGCGTGCTGCCGCTTAACGAGCTGAAAGACAAGCTCGAGGCGATGGAAGGCGTGCAGTTTAAACAGTTCAACTCCATTACCGATTACCACTCGCTGATGTTCGATCTGGGCATCATCGCGCGTCGTCTGCGCTCCGCATCTGACCGTAGCAAATTCTATCGTCTGATCGAAGCTTCGCTGTATGGCGGGATCTCCAGTGCCATTACCCGTTCTCTGCGCGACTACCTGTTGCCGGAAAACAGCGGCGTGCGTAAAGCGTTCCAGGACATGGAAGCGGCGCTGCGTGAAAACCGCATGACGCTGGAAGCGATTCGTGTCACCCAGTCGGACCGTGACCTGTTTAAGCATCTGATCAGCGAAGCTACCAACTACGTGGCGGCGGACTACATGCGTCACGCCAACGAGCGCCGTGTCCATCTCGACAAAGCCCTGGAGTTTCGTCGCGAGTTACATACTTCGCGTCAGCAACTGGCGGCTGAGCAGTACAAACACGTCGATATGGCGCGTGAGCTGGCAGAGCACAACGGTGCCGAAGGCGATCTGGAAGCGGATTATCAGGCGGCCAGCGATCACCTGAACCTGGTGCAAACCGCACTGCGTCAGCAGGAGAAGATCGAACGCTACGAAGCGGATCTCGATGAGCTGCAGATCCGTCTGGAAGAGCAAAACGAAGTGGTGGCAGAAGCCATCGAACGCCAGGAAGAGAACGAGGCTCGCGCGGAAGCTGCCGAACTGGAAGTGGACGAGCTGAAAAGCCAGCTTGCTGACTACCAGCAGGCGCTGGACGTCCAGCAAACGCGCGCGATCCAGTATAACCAGGCGATTGCTGCGCTTAATCGTGCCAAAGAACTGTGCCATCTGCCGGACTTAACCGCCGACAGCGCCGCCGAATGGCTGGAAACCTTCCAGGCGAAAGAGCTGGAAGCGACTGAAAAAATGCTCTCTCTTGAGCAGAAAATGAGCATGGCGCAAACCGCGCACAGCCAGTTTGAGCAGGCTTATCAGCTGGTGGTGGCAATCAACGGCCCACTGGCGCGTAACGAGGCGTGGGATGTCGCTCGCGAACTATTGCGCGAAGGGGTCGATCAGCGTCACCTGGCAGAGCAGGTTCAGCCGCTGCGGATGCGATTAAGCGAACTGGAACAGCGTCTACGCGAGCAGCAAGAAGCTGAGCGTCTGCTGGCAGATTTCTGCAAACGTCAGGGCAAGAATTTTGATATCGACGAACTGGAAGCCCTGCATCAGGAACTGGAAGCACGCATTGCCTCTCTTTCCGATAGCGTGTCTAACGCCCGTGAAGAGCGCATGGCACTGCGCCAGGAGCAGGAACAGCTGCAGTCTCGCATTCAGAGTTTGATGCAGCGTGCGCCGGTTTGGCTGGCAGCGCAAAACAGTCTCAACCAGTTGAGCGAACAGTGCGGCGAAGAGTTTACCTCCAGCCAGGACGTCACCGAATATCTGCAACAGTTGCTGGAGCGTGAGCGAGAGGCGATTGTTGAACGCGATGAAGTGGGCGCGCGCAAAAACGCCGTCGATGAAGAGATCGAACGTTTAAGCCAGCCTGGCGGCTCTGAAGATCAGCGTCTGAACGCGCTGGCGGAGCGTTTTGGTGGTGTGCTGCTGTCAGAAATTTATGACGACGTTAGCCTGGAAGATGCGCCGTACTTCTCAGCGCTGTATGGCCCGTCACGCCACGCCATCGTGGTGCCAGATCTGTCACAGGTAACTGAACACCTGGATGGCTTGACCGATTGCCCGGAAGATCTCTATCTGATCGAAGGAGATCCGCAGTCATTCGATGACAGCGTGTTCAGCGTTGATGAGCTGGAAAAAGCGGTAGTGGTGAAAATCGCCGATCGTCAGTGGCGTTATTCACGTTTCCCGGAAGTGCCGCTGTTTGGTCGTGCTGCGCGTGAAAGCCGTATTGAAAGCCTCCATGCCGAGCGTGAAGTGCTTTCCGAACGCTTCGCCACGCTCTCCTTTGATGTACAGAAAACTCAGCGTCTGCATCAGGCGTTCAGCCGCTTTATCGGCAGTCATCTGGCGGTTGTGTTTGAGTCTGACCCGGAAGCAGAAATCCGTCAACTGAACAGCCGTCGCGTCGAACTGGAGCGGGCGTTAAGTAATCATGAAAATGATAACCAGCAGCAGCGTATTCAGTTTGAGCAGGCGAAAGAGGGCGTTACGGCGCTGAACCGCATTCTGCCGCGTCTCAACCTGTTGGCTGATGATAGCCTGGCGGATCGCGTCGATGAAATCCGCGAACGTCTGGATGAAGCCCAGGAAGCCGCGCGTTTTGTTCAGCAGTTTGGCAATCAACTGGCGAAACTGGAACCGATCGTTTCGGTATTGCAGAGCGACCCGGAACAGTTCGAACAGTTAAAAGAAGATTACGCGTACTCTCAACAGATGCAGCGCGATGCCCGTCAGCAGGCGTTTTCCCTGACGGAAGTGGTGCAGCGTCGTGCGCACTTTAGCTACTCTGACTCGGCAGAAATGCTTAGCGGTAACAGCGATCTCAACGAAAAACTGCGTGAACGTCTGGAACAGGCGGAAGCGGAGCGTACCCGCGCTCGCGAAGCGTTGCGCGGTCACGCAGCGCAGTTGAGTCAGTACAACCAGGTGCTGGCTTCGCTGAAAAGTTCTTACGACACCAAAAAAGAGCTACTCAACGATCTGCAACGTGAATTGCAGGATATCGGCGTGCGTGCTGATAGCGGGGCAGAAGAGCGGGCGCGTATTCGCCGTGACGAGCTGCATGCGCAACTGAGCAATAACCGTTCACGCCGCAATCAACTGGAAAAAGCGCTTACCTTCTGCGAAGCGGAGATGGACAACCTGACCCGCAAACTGCGCAAGCTGGAGCGGGATTACTTTGAGATGCGCGAGCAGGTAGTGACCGCCAAAGCGGGCTGGTGTGCGGTGATGCGCATGGTGAAAGATAACGGCGTTGAGCGCCGCTTACACCGTCGTGAGCTGGCTTATCTCTCCGCTGATGATTTGCGCTCTATGTCGGATAAGGCATTGGGTGCGCTGCGTCTGGCGGTGGCGGATAACGAACATCTGCGCGACGTGCTGCGCATGTCGGAAGATCCGAAACGTCCGGAGCGTAAAATTCAGTTCTTCGTGGCGGCTTATCAGCATCTGCGTGAACGTATTCGTCAGGATATTATTCGTACCGATGATCCGGTGGAAGCTATCGAACAGATGGAGATCGAACTTAGCCGTCTGACCGAAGAATTAACCTCCCGTGAACAGAAACTGGTGATCAGTTCCCGCAGCGTGGCGAACATCATTCGCAAAACCATTCAGCGCGAGCAGAACCGTATCCGTATGCTCAACCAGGGGTTGCAGAACGTATCGTTTGGTCAGGTGAACAGCGTGCGCCTCAACGTGAACGTGCGTGAAACGCACGCCATGCTGCTGGATGTGCTCTCTGAACAGCACGAGCAGCATCAGGATCTGTTTAACAGCAACCGTCTGACCTTCTCGGAAGCGTTGGCGAAATTGTATCAGCGTCTTAATCCGCAGATTGATATGGGGCAGCGCACGCCGCAGACCATTGGCGAAGAACTGCTGGATTACCGCAACTATCTGGAAATGGAAGTTGAGGTTAACCGTGGTTCCGATGGTTGGTTGCGCGCAGAGTCTGGTGCATTGTCGACCGGTGAGGCGATTGGTACCGGTATGTCGATTCTGGTGATGGTGGTACAAAGCTGGGAAGATGAATCTCGCCGCCTGCGCGGTAAAGATATCTCTCCTTGCCGTCTGCTGTTCCTCGATGAAGCAGCGCGACTGGATGCTCGTTCTATCGCCACGCTGTTTGAATTGTGTGAGCGTTTGCAAATGCAGCTCATCATCGCAGCGCCGGAAAATATCAGCCCGGAGAAAGGCACCACCTATAAACTGGTGCGTAAAGTCTTCCAGAATACCGAACATGTTCATGTCGTCGGCCTGCGAGGATTTGCGCCGCAACTCCCTGAAACGCTTCCAGGAACTGACGAAGCGCCTTCTCAGGCGAGTTAAAATTAAGGCGGCAGCAATGCCGCCTTTTCTTTTTCCGAAAACTCCGTTTCTGCACTAAAAAAATGGCACATAACGGCGTAATGCCAGTCAGTTAAGCAACTGACTGGCTCTTTTTCGGGGCTGTGGGGTATTTCCAGGGCCTCTCCTTGAAGGCCCTTCCCCTTCTCGTCGGTAATTTCACAAGTTGTCCCATACTTGCAAGATCGCGCATCAGCTCCGGTATACGTCCCGGTGAAGCGCCCTGCAATGTCATCAGCATTCTCATCACCATTCGGTAATGACTCCAACTTACTGATAGTGTTTTATGTTCAGATAATGCCCGATGACCTTGTCATGCAGCTCCACCGATTTTGAGAACGACAGTGACTTCCGTCCCAGCCTTGCCAGATGTTGTCTCAGATTCAGATTATGTCGCTCAATGCGCTGAGTGTAACGCTTGCTGATAACGTGCAGCTTTCCCTTCAGGCGTGATTCATACAGCGGCCAGCCATCCGTCATCCATACCACGACCTCAAAGGCCGACAGCAGGCTCAGAAGACGCTCCAGTGTGGTCAGAGTGCGTTCACCGAAGACGTGCGCCACAACCGTCCTCCGTATCCTGTCATACGCGTAAAACAGCCAGCGCTGACGTGATTTAGCACCGACGTAGCC
>NZ_MECT01000220.1:0-2398 GCF_001722145.1 Shigella sp. FC1544 | reverse complement strand
GTAAGCTTCCGGGGAACTCATATTGACGCGTTTTTCAGGCGCGCGTCATCGGCGGCGCATACGAACGCTCGTGGTTTGATAACGGTTGATTTATTTTGTTGCACAGAGGCGATCGCCAGGCAGGTACCGGAGGCGGGCTCTGAAGTACTGAGTAGCGTGATCGCGTCAGGCCGCGAAGTACTGACTCGGGGATTAATTGCAGGTGATGATGTACTGACCCGGGAATGACTCCGGGCTGATTCAGGTTCTTATTCGCTGTCAGCCCGCGTGGTTGCTGGTCTGGCTCATTTCCTGCCGTCAGGAGTTCAACTCCCGACTGCAGGTTATGGCCCGGTGCACGAACACCTGACGGCAGGTATCACTCACCCGGAGAAGGTAAATCCCTCAAGAGGCAGCAACTCTGCCAGTCGCTCCTCCGGCCACTCCGGCAGACGCATCAGGACGTCTGTCAACCAGGCATGCGGCTCCAGACCGTTGCGTTTCGCGGTTTCCAGCAAGCTCATTATTTGCGCGGCGCGTTCTCCCGCCATCTGCGAACCGGCGAACAGCCACGATTTTCTGCCCAGAACCACGTTTTTGATGGCCCGTTCACACACATTATTATCCAGCGGCACCGCACCATCTTCCAGGAAGCGGCTCAGTTCCACGCGATGAGACAGCGCATAGGCAATGGCTTTGTGTAATGCCTTTCCCGGAGAACATTGCGGTTCCTGCTCTTCAAGCCATGACCACAGTTCTTCCAGTATCGGACGGGCATAACGCTGTCGCCACTGGCGGATTTTTTCCACGGGGCGGCTACTGATCTTCTTCTCAAGACGGTACAACCCCGCGATTTTCTTCACGGCTATGGCAGCCCGTGGATCTTTACTGATTTTATACAGGTCGGCGAAGCCCCTGCGGGCATGGGCCCAGCATCCGGCCAGCGTGATCTCCGGCACTTTGTTTGCCAGAGTCCGGTATGCTTTATGTCCGTCGACAACCAGCGTCCCGCCCCAGCCCTGAAGCCAGTTTTCAGGATACTCATGGCTACGTCCGGTCCGGCAGTCGAAGCACACAACTGACGGTCCCGTCCTTTCTCCACTGACGTATGCCCACTGATAACCGGAGCAGGATTTACCGCCTTTCTTCGTGTTCAGGATCTTCAGGGTAGTCTCATCTGCATGCACCACCGGACGGTTTATCAACTCGCGATGGAGTAACGCCGCCAGGGGAGATAATGCGGCACCCGCCGCGCCAACCATGTCAGCCATCGAACTGACGGGCAGCCCGACATCTGAACGGGCAAAGACCTGTTGCTGGCGATACAGAGGCAGGTGGTCACCGTATTTATTGATGATCACCTGTGCGATGACTGATGGCTCAACGGCACTTTTCGGGAGGATATGTGCCGGCATTTCACCGCTGAACACCTTCTGGCAACAGGGACAACTGTATTGCGGACGGACATAACGGTTCACCACAAAGTGAGCGGGAATATACTCCAGCTTTTCACTCACCGCATCGCGGATATAGTGCAGCGGCTCGTCACATTCAGGGCAATGGTCAGTGTCCGGCTGGATAATTTTTTCCACCCGTGGAAGATGAACCGGTAAGGGTTTGCGTATCGGGCGTGAACGGGACGCTTTTTCATCTTCTTCAGGGGATTGCGGGAGCAGTTTATCCAGATGTGCGGTAAGCGCGGCGATATCGGCATCAACATCCTCTTCGAATAGGGAGCGTTGCATACCAGCCAGCGTTTCACATTTTTTTCCGAAGCGCTGTTGACGAACCAGTTTCAGCATTTCTTCCAGAAGCTGGATGCGCCGGCTTTTCTCCAGTAATTCCCGCTCTTTTTCGGCATTCTCCGACATGACTTCTTGTACCATGGCAAGTGCCATAGCACGCAGTTTTTCGATGTCATTCGTGGTGTTGAGAGCGGAGATATCCATACAGGGGAGTATACCACTCCAGATACGGATATTCATTATTTTTCACTGAGTTAGCAGTGTATTTTGCGTGTTTTCAGGGCGCAGTTCAGGTTCATTCTGCCAGACCCATTTCGTCAGGTCATGTCCCTTAACCTGCTGCCAGTCAACACCGGCAATCAGCCAGTTAAACTCGTCGGGAGTGAGGTGCCAGGCAGCGTCATTTGCACGTGGCCAGCGGAAGCTGCCTTTGTGCAGACGGCGGGTACACAACCACACCCCGTGTTTATCCCACCGGAGAACTTTGATACGCGAACGGGCTTTGTTAACAAAGACGAAGGCGGCTCCCTCATGCCATGTCGACCGGAGTTCATCCTGTATATACTGCGTCAGTGAGTCGATGCCCCGGCGCATGTCAACAGGTTTAATTGCGATGAAGACATTATCAGGACTGAGCATATTTGAGTGCCCTGAAGACATCGGTAAGTTGTGAC
>NZ_MECT01000219.1:0-2496 GCF_001722145.1 Shigella sp. FC1544 | reverse complement strand
TTTCTGGTGCGTACCGGGCTGAGAGGCGGTGTAAGTGAACTGTAGTTGCCATGTTTTACGGCAATGAGAGCAGAGATAGCGCTGATGTCCGGCAGTGCTTTTGCCGTTACGCACCACGCCTTCAGTAGCGGAGCAGGAAGGACATCTGATGGAAATGGAAGCCACGCAAGCACCTTAAAATCACCATCATACACTAAATCAGTAAGTTGGCAGCATTACCCAGGAACTTCAATAACACTGGCGTTACGGGGTTCAATGCCTGTCACATCCTTACCGACCCACACCACGCGACCGTCTCCGGTGTAAGTTATTTTAATTGTGTCGCTGGCGAAATTCTTCAGCTCTTCATACCAGTTTTTTCCGTCTTCCGAAAAAAGCCAGGTGACATCATATTGTTTTGTCAGCTGATATTGTTCCACGGTTTTCGGATTGCCCGCAGTAATATTTTTTAAATGCAACATTGTTAAACACTCGCCACGTTATACCAGGTGCCATTAATCAGTTTCTGAAGCGGGCGGTAATACACGCCGTTGACGTTATCCGCTGAGTCACGGCCGGTATCCGATATCGCTATCCCTGACAGCCCGTGTCCCGAAGGTGCGCGAAATCTCCACGAAACGGTGTTACTGCCGGGGCTGTAATACATTTCATGGCCATACCGTACATCCTGTACCCCCTCTGTTCGATATTTATAGCGGGCATCGAAGTTTCCGTAATTTAACGGAATTACCTGTCCGTTTACGGCGAACGTGATGCTGTTATCTGTATTCCTCTGGCTGAAAAAATGCCAGCCTGAATCATCGCCAAGCTCTGCAACAACAGACCTGGATGGATTACCCCACAAATAAAACGCTGCATTTTTCGTGGAGTTGTTGGCGCTGGATAACGTGAATTTTCTGGCAGTTCCGGCCTGAATATTCTTAAAAGCAATAGCCACTCCATTCTGAAAGCGGAATACACGCTGACTATTAGCATAAACATCCAGAATACCGTCTCCATTCTGTTTAAATCCGGTGTCATTATCACCAAGAACAATTGAATTCCCCCCCAGGGCGTTCTGAACGCCGATACCCAGCGCACCATTGACCTGCGAACCACCGCCAACAGACACTTTATGCGACATGGATATTTCACCCGTCCGCAAATTAATGGTGAACGGGCGCAGGGGACCAATATCGCCATTTTCCCCCTGACCTTCACTGGTGGGAATAAGGTGCAGGCACTCTTCCGAACGACGAAAAATCAGGCCAAAAGCTTCGTTGAAAATCCTCAGCGCATTAACACCACGGATTTTCAGCTCTCCGGTTATTTTATCGCCTTCCCGATGAACATAGCGTTGATCTGACTGCTCTTTACTGTAAACCTGAAGATTATCCCGTGCCGTCCCTTTATTCTGAAGGTCTGACAGATTGTTCTTCTGCCGCAGGAATATCCTTTTCGGATCCTCAAGAAGATTTACCCAGCCCGCACTGTCGGAGCCTTCAGGATCGGTCAGGTTATCGTCTGTGGTATTCAGCCAGACCGCTGTTGTTGCGACTCCGGCGAGAATGGCTCCTTTTGCATATCCACCAATGGCCCCCGCAAAACCGGCATTATACGTGTACAAACCGCCAGCTTGGGCGAACCGTATTGCTGCGGTAATATCGTACATCAGACCGTTAAAATCCTTGCCGTGTGGCGGTATACCTCCCGCTGAGACCGCTGTCATGGTCACCGGAGGAAAACCTGAATCATACGCAGCATTACCGCTCTCTCTGGTCTGCTGTGTCGCCTTGTCCGGGATACGGTTTTTATCTCCGGTACTCGCAAAGGGGACCGCCAGCTGGCGGGGTTTATCACTGGCCTTCATTACGGGACTCCTTTAAAACTACTGAAACATAAACACCCGGCGGGGACGGCAGTGCACCCGACGACTGGATAATCGCCAGTTCTGCCAACGAGAGCGCGGACTCAAAGATGTAACTCATCCTCAGCCCACCATTATTCAGAACATAAGCCCGCCGTTTTTTTCCGAACATAAATCTCAGCATCCGGTTAATATCCGGAACGGAACAGTCAGTAATGTTCGACATGGCTTTCATCAGTATCAGCCGCCGGTATACAGCATCAGACAGGTCAACAGTCCGGGTATCCGATTTTCCGTTGTAAAACGGTGCCTGATTAGACTGGCCCCCTGAATCTCCAGACAACCAGTATCACTTAAATAAGTGATAGTCTTAATACTAGTTTTTAGACTAGTCATTGGAGTACAGATGATTGATGTCTTAGGGCCGGAGAAACGCAGACGGCGTACCACACAGGAAAAGATCGCAATTGTTCAGCAGAGCTTTGAACCGGGGATGACGGTCTCCCTCGTTGCCCGGCAACATGGTGTAGCAGCCAGCCAGTTATTTCTCTGGCGTAAGCAATACCAGGAAGGAAGTCTTACTGCTGTGGCCGCCGGAGAACAGGTTGTTCCTGCCTCTGAACTTGCTGCCGCCATGAAGCAGATTAAAG
>NZ_MECT01000218.1:0-2548 GCF_001722145.1 Shigella sp. FC1544 | reverse complement strand
ACGGTTGTGGCGCACGTCTTCGGTGAACGCACTCTGGCCACACTGGAGCGTCTTCTGAGCCTGCTGTCGGCCTTTGAGGTCGTGGTATGGATGACGGATGGCTGGCCGCTGTATGAATCACGCCTGAAGGGAAAGCTGCACGTTATCAGCAAGCGTTACACTCAGCGCATTGAGCGACATAATCTGAATCTGAGACAACATCTGGCAAGGCTGGGACGGAAGTCACTGTCGTTCTCAAAATCGGTGGAGCTGCATGACAAGGTCATCGGGCATTATCTGAACATAAAACACTATCAGTAAGTTGGAGTCATTACCGGCGGCGGCAAATGCAGGCCCGACGGGTGTTACAGCAGATGAGTGATGAACGGTTGAGGGATATCGGGTTACGCAGGGAGGATGTGGAGTGAACTATGGGCGGCGTGTTGGCAAATGCTGCCTGTCTGCATTCAAAATTGCTACAAAATCCAACCATAAAAGTCGTTTACAACATATTTTTCTGATTTACATACAGATAATGACCTGAGCTGTCTCTCTGGGGGTCATCATCTATGCGTCCGGGGGATCTGTCACAAAAAGGAATAGAACAAAATCATCAGCGGTGAATAAAGCGATTCGTTTTAGATCACATTAATGAAATTTTTGTATCAAAAATTAGTTATCGCGCTCACAGTTCATAATGAAACAATTCTCTGCAAATAGATAACCGAAGCTTCGTTGCTAGTATCAATTCGCTAATTATACACCTGCCAGAGGATACAATGAAAAATAGAAATCGTATGATCGTGAACTGTGTTACTGCTTCCCTGATGTATTATTGGAGCTTACCTGCACTGGCTGAGCAGTCGTCAAGTGAGATAAAGATTGTTCGCGATGAATACGGCATGCCGCATATTTATGCCAATGATACATGGCACCTATTTTATGGCTATGGCTATGTAGTAGCACAAGATCGCCTTTTTCAGATGGAAATGGCACGTCGCAGTACTCAAGGGACTGTCGCGGAAGTGCTTGGCAAAGATTTTGTGAAATTTGATAAAGATATCCGTCGTAACTACTGGCCGGATGCTATCCGGGCGCAAATTGATGCCCTTTCCCCAGAGAATATGTCCATTCTGCAAGGCTACGCTGATGGAATGAATGCCTGGATTGATAAGGTAAATACCAATCCAGAGACGCTCTTACCAAAACAGTTTAATACATTTGGCTTTACTCCTAAGCGCTGGGAACCGTTTGATGTCGCGATGATATTTGTGGGCACTATGGCAAACCGCTTCTCTGATAGCACTAGCGAAATTGATAATCTGGCACTGCTAACGGCTTTAAAAGATAAATATGGTGTATCACAAGGCATGGCGGTATTTAATCAGTTGAAATGGCTGGTAAACCCATCAGCGCCAACCACTATTGCCGTACAAGAGAGTAGCTACCCACTTAAATTTAATCAGCAAAACTCGCAAACAGCAGCTCTGTTGCCACGCTACGATTTACCTGCACCAATGCTTGACCGACCAGCAAAAGGGGCGGATGGCGCACTGCTGGCGTTAACAGCAGGGAAGAACCGGGAAACTATTGCTGCACAATTTGCACAGGGTGGTGCCAATGGTCTGGCGGGGTATCCAACGACCAGCAATATGTGGGTGATCGGCAAAAGCAAAGCCCAGGATGCGAAAGCAATCATGGTAAATGGTCCGCAGTTTGGCTGGTATGCGCCTGCGTATACTTATGGTATTGGTCTGCACGGTGCTGGTTATGATGTCACTGGCAATACACCATTTGCCTATCCTGGGCTGGTTTTTGGTCATAATGGTGTGATTTCCTGGGGATCAACGGCAGGTTTCGGCGATGATGTCGATATTTTTGCTGAACGGCTGTCGGCAGAGAAACCAGGCTACTACTTACATAATTGTAAGTGGGTGAAAATGTTAAGCCGTGAGGAAACCATTACGGTGAAAAATGGTCAGGCAGAGACCTTTACTGTCTGGCGTACGGTGCATGGCAACATTCTCCAAACTGACCAGACGACACAAACGGCTTACGCTAAATCCCGCGCATGGGATGGTAAAGAGGTGGCGTCTTTGCTGGCCTGAACTCATCAGATGAAGGCCAAAAATTGGCAGGAGTAGCGAAACAAGCACTGACCATCAACTGGTACTATGCTGATGTAAACGGCAATATTGGTTATGTTCATACTGGTGCTTATCCAGATCGTCAATCAGGCCATGATCCGCGATTACCCGTTCCTGGTACGGGAAAATGGGACTGGAAAGGGCTATTGCCTTTTGAAATGAACCCTAAGGTGTATAACCCCCTGTCGGGATATATTGCTAACTGGAACAATTCTCCCCAAAAAGATTATCCCGCTTCGGATCTGTTTGCCTTTTTGTGGGGGGGGCCCCTATTAAGTTGTCAAGCATGTTATGACCCCTGCGGGGTATAAAAAGTCCCGTCGCGCATCATGGCGAACAGAACGTCGCAGCGTCGTCTCGCCAGGGCGATAAGCGCCTGATTGTGTCGTTTTCCCTGACTCATTTTGCGGGTGTAGTAAGCC
>NZ_MECT01000217.1:0-2552 GCF_001722145.1 Shigella sp. FC1544 | reverse complement strand
ACACCGTAAGAGCTGGAAAAACCGTGCAGAAGTGGAACTGGCCACACTCACGTGGGTGGACTGGTATAATAATCGACGATTGCTGGAAAGGCTGGGCCACATCCCTCCGGCAGAAGCAGAAAAAGCTTATTATGCTTCTATCGGAAACGATGATCTGGCAGCCTGAGTTCACAGATAAAACATTCTCCAGGAAACTTGGGGCGGTTCACGTCAGTATCAGACCATATTAATTGCTGAAACTGATAAACATCAAACCTTATAGAAGGGTGAATGCTGAAAGGGGGCTATGGTGATCGACGTGATGACAACGACAGGTAAGACCGTGACCTGATAAACCTGAATTGTGTCCTAGACATAAAGTCCGTGAAGGGAATAAGGCTCAGGTCAGCGAATCTTATAGTGGCCCGCAGCTCTGACTGCAATAAGGCCGGATACAGAGCAGCAACTACTCGTCGATGTCAGAACAACTGAAGCCTTGCAAACGGGGATGCGTTCATACAGGTACAATGATATCGTTAAAAAAAAACATTACGCTAATAATGTTCACCCTGTCATTACTGACAGGAAATCCTGCTATAGCGTATGAAACAGATAAAGTATATAAAATAACCGTTCTGCATACAAATGACCACCATGGACACTTTTGGCGTAACAATCATGGTGAGTACGGGTTATCCTCCCAAAAAACGCTGGTGGACAATATCCGGCAGAAAGTAATAAATAATGGCGGAAGTGTTCTATTATTATCTGGTGGTGATATTAACACCGGTGTACCTGAATCAGACCTTCAGAAGGCTGAACCCGATATTCGTGGAATGAATCTAATTGGTTATGATGCAATGGCCGTCGGTAATCATGAATTTGATAATCCTCTAAATATATTACGTCAGCAGGAAAAATGGGCCACATTTCCTTTCCTTTCTGCTAACATATATCAAAAAAGTACAGGGAGGCGTTTATTCAGTCCATGGAAAATTTTCATCCGTCAGAATTTGAAAATTGCAGTCATTGGCTTGACGACAGATGATACTGCGAAAACAGGAAATTCTGAATATTTTACTGATATTGAGTTCCGTCAACCTGCTGCTGAGGCGAGGAGTGTCATTGATGAACTTAATCAGCAGGAAAAGCCAGATATTATTATTGCGGCAACACATATGGGTCACTATGACAATGGCGAGTCAGGTTCGAATGCTCCTGGTGATGTTGAAATGGCTCGCAGTTTGCCGACTGGCTCATTAGCAATGATTGTGGGAGGACATTCACAAGCTCCTGTCTGCATGGCCAGCGATAATAAAAAACAGTGGAATTATATTCCGGGGACAACCTGTGTACCAGATAAACAAAATGGCATCTGGATTGTACAAGCGCATGAGTGGGGAAAATATGTCGGTCAGGCTGATTTTGAATTCTGTAACGGTACAATGAAACTGGTTAATTATCAGTTACACCCAGTTAATCTCAAAATGAGAATTACCAGAGAAGATGGAAAAACGGAATTTTCTTTTTACACCCCCGAAATTACTGAAGATCCACAGATGTTATCCTTACTGACACCATTCCAGAATAAAGGCAAAGCACAACTGGATGTGAAGGTTGGGGTTGTGAACGGACGTCTGGAAGGGGACAGAAGTAAAGTTCGTTTTGTTCAGACCAGTATGGGCCATCTGATTCTGAGCGCTCTGACAGAACGTATTGACGCAGATTTTGCTGTTGTCAGTGGTGGGGAAATTCGAGATTCCATAGAGAGTGGTAACATCACATACAAAGATATACTGAAAGTTCAGCCATTTGGTAATACGGTAGTAAGTATTGATTTGACGGGGAAAGAAGTAGCTGACTACCTAGCTACAGTGGCACAGATGAAACCGGATTCCGGAGCCTACCCACAATTTTTGAATACCAGCTTTGTAGTCAAAAAAGGAAAAATCGAAATGCTAAAAATAAAAGGTAAATCGGTTGACCTTAACAAAAAATATCGTATGACAACATTTAGCTTTAATGCTACTGGTGGGGATGGCTATCCACGTATTGATAATAGACCCGGATACATAAATACCGGATTTATTGATGCTGAAGTACTTATCGAATATATCCGGGAACATTCACCGCTGGATGCTGCTTCATATGAACCAAAAGGTGAAGTCAGTTGGCAGTGATAACGTAATTGACGATCATCACGTGTTTTTTGCTGACAGTCGCTGTGACTTTGTGAAAGTAGTCTCTGCGGATGTTTGCGATATGGGAATGCAGTTGCTGTATTTTGTGTTTCTGCTTCTGCCAGTTGTTGCTGAATTTAACCTTGCGGCTTAACTGATGTTGGAGCGCTGCCAGCTTCTTCGTCAATTTCGCTGATTAAAGTTTATTCATTATGGCATGATCTGCGTAAGCGGCTCGTCAGAACCGTATTGATATTTACTAAGAGCTCAGATCAACTTTCCAGGGCAACAGATCGCGGGTAATGCTGCCAACTTACTGATTTAGTGTATGATGGTGATTTTAAGGTGCTTGCGTGGCTTCCATTTCCATCAGATGTCCTTCCTGCTCCGCTA
>NZ_MECT01000216.1:0-2558 GCF_001722145.1 Shigella sp. FC1544 | reverse complement strand
CATACAGGAGCAGTCTGGTCTGAAAACATCAATGTCGCGTAAAGGTAACTGTTACGACAACGCTCCGATGGAAAGCTTCTGGGGAACGCTGAAAAATGAAAGCCTGAGCCACTATCGTTTTAAGAGCCGGGATGAGGCCATCTCAGTAATACGGGAATACATTGAGATTTTCTACAATCGTCAGCGTCGTCACTCTCGTCTGGGGAATATCTCCCCGGCAGCCTTCAGGATAAAATATTATCAGATGACTGCTTAGAAAAAGAACAAATGGTGGTGTCCGCTATTGCCAGTACACCTCAGTTCTGGGCCTTGCCCGTAGCAGTTATTTTTATCACCGGGCTGCACTGAAAGCCGGTGATAAATACGCCACGATACGTAAGATGCTGACAGATATCTTTAACAGTAATTACCAGTGTTATGGCTATCGTCGCCTGCATGCGATGCTCAGGCATGAGGGGGGGCGGCTATCAGAAAAGGTTGTACGCAGACTTATGGTGGAGGAACAGCTTGTCGTCAGTCGTAACCGTCGTCGTTGCTACAGCTCATATTGCGGAGAAATCGGACCGGCTCCGGATAACCTTATCGCCAGAGATTTTAAGGCGGAGCAACCTAATCAGAAATAGCTGACAGATATCACGGAGTTCCAGCTCCCTGCAGGTAAAGTCTGGCTGTCACCAGTGGTGGACTGCTTCGATGGAAAAGTTGTGAGCTGGTCTCTCAGTACACGCCCTGATGCTGAACTGGTCAACACTATGCTGGATAGCGCTGTCGAAACGTTAAATGCTGGCGAACGACCGGTGATACACAGTGACAGAGGTGGGCATTATCGCTGGCCAGGCTGGCTGGAAAGAGTGAATGCAGCAGGTCTTATTCGCTCCATGTCCCGTAAAGGATGTTCACCTGATAATGCTGCATGCGAAGGCTTTTTCGGCAGACTGAAAACGGAAATGTATTATGGGCGTAAATGGTCGGGCATCACGCCAGAAAAGTTCATGCAGCAAGTGGATGCTTACATCAGATGGTATAACGAGCGGCGTATAAAATTATCGCTGGGTGCCGTCAGCCCCAAAATGTACCGCCAACAATGCGGGCTGGAATGATAAAGCAGTCCAGGAAATCGTCCGCATCCCCCCTTCACCATTTGGATTGTCCGCTCCACCCAACATGTTGTTTCCTTAAGGTTCCTACACCACAAAGGAAACTCTCATGCTGCGCAGTGGATGGCTGACGTTGCCGACAGGCGGGAACTTCGCCAGTTCAGGCAGACACCGGAACAGCGCTTCACGCAGGAACAGGAGCATCTGCAGCCGCTGCTGGGTACGGACTTCGATATCCGTCATGTCTCCTGGGATGGCTATATCGAGGTTGGCGGGAACCGTTACAGTGTGCCGGAAAGCCTGTGTGGTCAGCTGGTATCAATACGGATCTCGCTGGATGATGAACTGCGGATCTACAGTAATGAGCAACAGGTAGCATCGCACCGTCTCTGTTCGGCTGCATACGGCTGGCAGACCGTGCCGGAGCATCACGCTCCACTCTGGCAGCAGGCTTCGGAGCGCATGGCCGAACGGCTGGGGGAGATACAGAAACGGGTAATCACTGTCTGTGACCGGGAAGCGGATATCTGGCATTACCTGTATTATAAAGTCAGCCACGGACAGCGTGGTGCGTGCTGCACAGAATCGCCGGCTGGAAGAGGCACCCGGCAAGCTCTTCGAACTGCCGGAAGTCCTGGCAACCGCAGGAAGCCACACGCTGAATGTGATGCAAAAAGGCGGGCGGGCAGCCCGTCAGGCCCGGATGTTCATCAGTTACAGCGAAGTCAGCATAAAAAATCCCGACAACAGCGGCCAGGCGCTCCCGCTCACGTATGTCTGTTGCCGGGAGCAGGCAGAGGACGGTGCCTGCTGGCATCTGCTGACGTCAGGAAAAGCGGCGAGTGCCGCCGATGCACGACGTATTGTCAGCCATTACGAGCGACGCTGGCTGACAGAGGAATACCACAAGGCGTGGAAAAGTGGTGGTACATGGAATCGCTGCGAATGCAGACCCGGGATAACCTTGAGCGCATGGTGGTTATCCAGGCGTTTATAGCGGTACGGGTGCTGGGCCTGCGGCAGGGAGGTGTCAGTGAAGAAACACAAAATGACAGCTGTGAGAAAATACTGACGCCGACAGAGTGGAAACTACAGTGGGTTAAGCTGGAAGGAAAGCCGCTTCCGGTGCAGGCACCGACCCTGAAATGGGCCTGGGGCGATGGTATGACAGCAAACGCACAGGTCGTCCCGGTTGGGGCGTCATGTGGGATGGCTGGTCAGACTTCAGGATATGGTTGAGGGTTACCTGGTGATGAAGTCTCTTGATCAGGAGCTCTGATCAAGAGACAGCAGCTTTGGGGGGTGCCCCTATTAAGTTGTCAAGCATGTTATGACCCCTGCGGGGTATAAAAAGTCCCGTCACGCATCATGGCGAACAGAACGTCGCAGCGTCGTCTCGCCAGGGCGATAAGCGCCTGATTGTGTCGTTTTCCCTGACTCATTTTGCGGGTGTAGTAAGCC
>NZ_MECT01000215.1:0-2567 GCF_001722145.1 Shigella sp. FC1544 | reverse complement strand
GGCTACGTCGGTGCTAAATCACGTCAGCGCTGGCTGTTTTACGCGTATGACAGGATACGGAGGACGGTTGTGGCGCACGTCTTCGGTGAACGCACTCTGGCCACACTGGAGCGTCTTCTGAGCCTGCTGTCGGCCTTTGAGGTCGTGGTATGGATGACGGATGGCTGGCCGCTGTATGAATCACGCCTGAAGGGAAAGCTGCACGTTATCAGCAAGCGTTACACTCAGCGCATTGAGCGACATAATCTGAATCTGAGACAACATCTGGCAAGGCTGGGACGGAAGTCACTGTCGTTCTCAAAATCGGTGGAGCTGCATGACAAGGTCATCGGGCATTATCTGAACATAAAACACTATCAGTAAGTTGGAGTCATTACCAAAGCCATCAATATGATGTCGCGCCTGGAACATGTCGAAGAAGAGAAAATCAATTACGATTTCTTCCTCAACCTGCCAGAAATCAACCGTAGCAAACTGGAACGTATTGATATTCGTACATCGCAGCTGATTACACCGCTGTTTGAATATTCCGGTGCTTGCTCCGGTTGTGGCGAGACGCCGTATATTAAATTGCTGACTCAGCTCTATGGCGACCGGATGTTGATCGCTAACGCCACCGGCTGTTCTTCAATTTATGGCGGTAACCTGCCCTCTACACCGTATACCACCGATGCCAACGGTCGTGGGCCGGCATGGGCGAACTCTCTATTTGAAGATAATGCCGAATTTGGCCTTGGTTTCCGCCTGACGGTCGATCAACACCGTGTCCGCGTGCTGCGTCTGCTGGATCAATTTGCCGATAAAATCCCGGCGGAATTACTGACGGCGTTGAAATCAGACGCTACGCCAGAGGTTCGTCGAGAACAGGTCGCAGCTTTACGCCAGCAACTCAACGATGTTACCGAAGCACATGAACTGCTACGTGATGCAGATGCACTGGTGGAAAAATCAATCTGGCTGATTGGTGGTGATGGCTGGGCTTACGATATCGGCTTTGGCGGTCTGGATCATGTATTGAGTTTGACGGAAAACGTCAACATTCTGGTGCTGGATACGCAATGCTATTCCAACACCGGTGGTCAGGCGTCGAAAGCGACACCGCTGGGTGCAGTAACTAAATTTGGCGAGCACGGCAAACGTAAAGCGCGTAAAGATCTTGGCGTCAGTATGATGATGTACGGTCATGTTTATGTGGCGCAGATTTCTCTCGGCGCGCAGCTGAACCAGACGGTGAAAGCGATTCAGGAAGCGGAAGCGTATCCGGGACCATCGCTGATCATTGCTTATAGCCCGTGTGAAGAGCATGGTTACGATCTGGCACTCAGCCATGACCAGATGCGCCAACTCACAGCTACCGGCTTCTGGCCGCTATATCGCTTCGATCCTCGTCGTGCCGATGAAGGCAAACTGCCGCTGGCGCTGGATTCACGCCCGCCGTCAGAAGCACTGGAAGAAACGTTACTTCACGAGCAACGTTTCCGTCGTCTGAATTCGCAGCAGCCAGAAGTGGCAGAACAGTTATGGAAAGATGCTGCAGCTGATTTGCAAAAACGCTATGACTTCCTGGCACAAATGGCCGGAAAAGCGGAAAAAAGCAACACCGATTAAATGCTCTGGATAAGGATTATCCAATTCTAAAAAAAAGCCCGGACGACTGTTCGGGCTTGTCTTTTTATATGTTGGAAAATCAGTGGCAATGCAATGGCCCAACAGAAAATAAAATCTGTGACAATAAAGGCATATAACCCGCGCAGAATAACGTATAGAAAATTAAAAGTATAATTTTTATTTTGTATGTATTATCTTCGATACATTCACCAGACTTATTATCATTTCAGAAGAATTATTTGATTAAGGTTTTACTTAAGGCGTAACAAATGATATTTATCGGCTAACTGAACTTCTCCTTTAGGATGTTTTCACTCCCCGGAATGGGGATAAAAGGCAAATAAAATAACTAAAGGATTTATTCAATGAAAAGCAAAGTACTGGCACTTTTAATTCCTGCCCTGCTCGCCGCAGGTGCTGCACATGCAGCCGAAGTTTATAATAAAGACGGCAACAAATTAGATCTGTATGGCAAAGTTGATGGCCTGCATTATTTTTCTGATAATTCAGCGAAAGATGGCGATCAGAGCTATGCGCGTCTGGGTTTTAAAGGCGAAACCCAAATTAACGATCAACTCACTGGCTACGGTCAATGGGAATACAATATTCAGGCAAACAACACTGAATCTTCAAAAAACCAGTCATGGACCCGTCTGGCATTTGCCGGGCTGAAATTTGCAGATTACGGTTCTTTCGATTACGGACGTAATTATGGCGTAATGTACGACATCGAAGGCTGGGTAATGCTGCCAACTTACTGATTTAGTGTATGATGGTGATTTTAAGGTGCTTGCGTGGCTTCCATTTCCATCAGATGTCCTTCCTGCTCCGCTACTGAAGGCGTGGTGCGTAACGGCAAAAGCACTGCCGGACATCAGCGCTATCTCTGCTCTCATTGCCGTAAAACATGGCAACTACAGTTCACTTACACCGCCTCTCAGCCCGGTACGCACCAGAAA
>NZ_MECT01000214.1:0-2569 GCF_001722145.1 Shigella sp. FC1544 | reverse complement strand
ATATCGGCAAAACGGGGAAGCATCAGAAGGGCGGGGCGACTCCGTCCGGCCAGTGAACCGTGCCACACTCCGGGCAGTACATACCGCCGGCGCTGATACCGGAAAGAATGGTCGCAAATTCCCGCTCCGTGCAGCGGGCGATTTCCGGATACCCTTCGTCATCAACACGTACAAACCAGAAGACCAGCTTTTTGTTTCCGGCATCCACAAAGAACGGAATATTCAGGTCTGCGCAACACTCAACGGCATCGTCAAAATTATCAAAGCGCAGAACCTCAGCTTCTTCTTCGTCAAAAAAAATCATCTTCGTGAAGTTTTACGACATAGCGGAGGAGTTTGCTTCTTTGAGGTGCAGGTTTTCGTTTGCGTGGTTTAGCTGAACGGGCCATATAACTACCTGAAAGACAATGATATTGTCTGTTTTTATAACGGTAATCACAGGCCATGACAAGCCGCAGCCGTCAGGCCGCCTACTCGGGGCGGTTTAGAACGCTTATTTAGTACCAGATCTTACTTATAATAAAGGGGCTTGGCAGTTTGGATAAACTATTGTCCTTATTCCACTAATACAAACTTTTTGTAAAGTATATTAAATATACTTCATTTCATACTGAAATCCCCGGAAGTATTCAATCAAACAATTACACCATAAAAGGAAGAGGGGCCCCAATTAAGTTGTCAAGCATGTTTACTGCGCAATCGCTTGGTGCTCCGTCCCTGTACCCCGCATTGGTACTCTGGCGCTCATGGGGCTTCCACTTGCGCTTCTCCCTTCACATCGGGGTGACAGGTCCACGTTCCCCACAAGAGCCTGAATCGACTTCACGCCGCTTTTATGCCGGATGCCGCGCAGGCAGTAAACATATCCCACAGGAACGACTCCACCATTGTTTTGACATCATCTATATGCTTTCGACACATCATCAGCGGTTCACTTTCGTTCGTCTCTTCGAACCATACCTGATCGGCTCACGTCCGACCTTTTCCCATCTCGCTCACCACCACATCTCTTAAATGCAGCAGCAGTGGATGGTTTGGTGCCTGCGCCTGCACGCCGACACCGAGGGGCCTTCCCTCATCTCTTGTGCCGCATGGCTGCACAGGGACTCACGTCCCCAGGACGCGCCTTCGTGGCACACAGTCATCGGCATAGCAACAGTAAGCAACGGCAGGTTTCCATTGCCAGTTTTCTTTGACAGCAGTACTTCGGCCTCGCTGGATACTGTGATTCCAGTACCAGCGATCCTTTCTGGCTTTTCCACTCAGGTAGCGTTTATTCAGATACTGGTCGAACTCATTCAGTATGATGTTCGACAGCAACGGCGAGATCACACCGCCCTGTGGCATACTTTCACTGACCGCCCGGAAGAGACCAACATCAACACGGCGTTTTCCACAGCAGTCTCATAAAACGTGCATCACTGATCCTGCGGCAGACGGCTTTCATCAGCAGCCGGTGATGTACTGTGTCGAAGTAGCTGGACAGGTCACCTTCAATAACCCGGCGCCCCGTGTTTCCCCGCAGTCGGTGAGCTGTAATAGTACGTGATGTCTCCCGCCCACTTCTGGTTCGGGCCACTGGCGTAAAAATCCTGCGTCAGCAGATTTTCTGATACAGGCAGGCCGTGTGCACGGTAACTGATCGGGCTGAACTTCCGGGAGGCTTTTGCGCTCAGTTCCTGACGGCGCAGACTGGCTGCCACGGTTTTTACGTTAAAGTGGTAACCAGAGCACACAGTTCATCCGTCAGGCGTGGGGCACCGTAACGCTGGACTGGGTAAAAGCCTTGCGGACAACGCTGTCGCAGTGCTGACGGAACTGCTGACGTGTGTTTATCCTTGTCCGCCGCTGACACCACGTATACCAGCCGCTGCGGGCCACCCGGAGTACGCGGCACATTGCCTTGATGACGGTTTACGCGGTCGCCTGCGGCAACGGCTTTCCGGCTGACGGTAGTGTGGACCTTTTTACCCCGGAGAACACCGGCAAGCCCCATAACCGCCATGAGACGTGCCACAGTGCATCTGGCCACTCTGATACCTTCCCGTAACAACTGATGCCTGACTTTACGCACAGCGTATACCTGATGATTCTCATCGTATACGCGCAGTATCTCTTTCTTCAGCCAGTCATCGAGCTGCGCACGGGCACTGCGTTTATCATGATGATGTCGCTGTTGCTGACAGTGGTAATACGTTGACGGGGCAATATGCAGTTCACTGCATACCGGTCCGACCCCGTACTGCTCACGCAGCTTATCCAGCAGTGGCATTATTTTTTCCAGAGGCGGTCGAACTCCGCCTTTGCAAAATAAGCGGAAGCCAGGCGAAGGATATTGTTACTGCGGCGCAGTTCACGATTTTCACGTTCCGGCTCTTTCAGACGCTGACGTTCAGCGGTGGTGAGCCCACCTCACCGCCCCCGGTATCCCGCTCATGCTGGCGTACCCAGACACGCAGAGTCTCCAGTATACAGCCAATCTTTGGAGCAATGGAACAAATTGTCGCCCATTGTGAGTCATATTCGCCCTGACTTTCCAGAACCATACGGACTGCCCGTTGACGGACTT
>NZ_MECT01000213.1:0-2621 GCF_001722145.1 Shigella sp. FC1544 | reverse complement strand
CCACACTGGAGCGTCTTCTGAGCCTGCTGTCGGCCTTTGAGGTCGTGGTATGGATGACGGATGGCTGGCCGCTGTATGAATCACGCCTGAAGGGAAAGCTGCACGTTATCAGCAAGCGTTACACTCAGCGCATTGAGCGACATAATCTGAATCTGAGACAACATCTGGCAAGGCTGGGACGGAAGTCACTGTCGTTCTCAAAATCGGTGGAGCTGCATGACAAGGTCATCGGGCATTATCTGAACATAAAACACTATCAGTAAGTTGGAGTCATTACCTAGCGCGATTGCCGGATGCAACGCTTAATAAGCGCGTACATCCGGCAATGAAACTCAAGCTAAACCAATAAAGAACCCGGCAATAGTCGCACTCATCAGGTTGGAAAGCGTTGCTGCTGCCAGCGCCCGTAAACCAAGCTGGGCGATTTCCGGCGCGCGTTTTGGCGAAATAGCCGAAAATGCGCCAACGACAACACCGATAGAACCAAAGTTAGCAAAACCACAAAGCGCAAAGGAGATAATCGCAATGGTTTTCACTTCCAGCGTGCCGCCCGTTTGCAGGTATGGGGAGAAACTCAGGTAAGCGACGAATTCGTTAATCGCCAGTTTCTGCCCAATCAGGCTACCCGCAAGATTGGCATCACTCCAGTCCACACCCATGATCCACGCCAGTGGTGCCAGCACATAGCCAAAAATACTTTCCAGAGAGGCATTGGCGAAACCAAACCAGCCACCAATTCCGCCGATAATGCCGTTGATCAGCGCAATAATTGCGACAAACGCCATTACCACCGTCGCTACACCAGCGGCGATTTTCAGCCCGGTCATCGCACCGCTCGCCGCCGCTTCGATAAAGCTTTTTGGCGGCGTTTCGCTGAACGACAGATTTTCAAATGTGACCTGCGAAGGCTCGGTGGCCGGGCTAAGAATACGTGCAAACAAAATACCACCTGGGATCGCCATCAGCGATGCCGCTAACAGGTAGTCAATTGGTACGCCCATTCCGGCATAACCAATCATCATCGAACCAGCAATGGACGCCATCCCGCTACAAATTGCGGTAAACAACTCGTTGCGATTCATGCGATCGATAAACGGTTTAACGATCGCCGGGATCTCATTTTGCCCGAGGAAAATAGTTGTGACTGCGACAAAAGATTCGATTTTGCTGATGTTAAGAGCTTTCTGGAAAATGCTGCCAAGGATGCGAATCAGCAGCCCCATCACGCCAATGTAGTACAGCAGACTGATGAGCGCAGTAACGAAAATAATCGCCGGAAGTACGCGAAAGGCGAAGATAAAACCCGCACCGTCAAACAGGACATCCATTTTCGGCCCAACCAGCGAACCAAAAATGAAGGCGCTACCGGCATCACTGTAAGACATCACTTTATGAACGCCTAATGCCGCCTGTTCTACTGCCCACTTTCCCGGTGGGAAGTAGAGCATGATGCCACCAATAGCGATTTGCAGCAGCAGTGCGGCTCCAACCGTGCGCAAACTGATGCTCTTTTTATTCACTGACAACAGAAATGCTATTGCCAGTAACACCACCATCCCCACAACACTTCTCATTATATCCATAATGATTTTCCCTTCATGCCAGTAAACCCGGCGTCAGCGCCAGGTTTTGGTATGCTTGATGAGTACGGGCGACGGCTTTCTGCCCGTCAGAAATTAACCCGCGAGACGCTGGTATTCTTTGGCAATTTCACTCGCCAGAATGGCGTTGTTGAACACCAGCTGGATATTGGATTTCAGGCTGTCACCGCCGGTCAGCTCAGCAACGCGCGCCAGCAGGAACAGTGTACTTTCTTTACCAATAACGCCCTGCTCTTCGGCTTCGGCGACGGCTTGATCTATGGCTGCATTGATAGATTCCTCCGGCATCGCAAACTGTTCCGGGATCGGGTTCGCTACCACGAGGCCACCGTTCAGCCCGCTTTGCCATTTCACCGCCATTGCACGGGCAATTTCACTGGCGCTGTCGAGACGAATACTGACGTCAAACGAGCTGGTACGGCAGAAAAACGCAGGCAGCGCTTTAGTCTGATAGCCAATTAACGGCACACCGAAGGTTTCTAAATACTCAGTGGTTAATCCTAAATCGAGAATAGATTTCGCCCCGGCACAAACAACGGTGACATTAGTATTTGCCAGTTCTTGCAAATCGGCAGAAATATCGAAGGTATGTTCCGCCCCGCGATGCACACCACCAATTCCCCCGGTGGCAAATACTTTAATTCCGGCAAGCGCCGCAATAATCATCGTTGAAGCCACAGTGGTTGCGCCATTTTTTCCGGCGGCAACAACAAAAGGTAAATCGCGACGACTAACTTTGGTCACGTTATGCCCTTCACGACCCAGTAATTCAATTTCTTCTTTGCTTAAACCCACTTTCATCACGCCGCCAATAATGGGGTGATGCTGCCAACTTACTGATTTAGTGTATGATGGTGTTTTTGAGGTGCTCCAGTGGCTTCTGTTTCTATCAGCTGTCCCTCCTGTTCAGCTACTGACGGGGTGGTGCGTAACGGCAAAAGCACTGCCGGACATCAGCGCTATCTCTGCTCTCACTGCCGTAAAACATGGCAACTGCAGTTCACTTACACCGCTTCTCAA
>NZ_MECT01000212.1:0-2649 GCF_001722145.1 Shigella sp. FC1544 | reverse complement strand
TAGTGCGCTGGGTTATCGCTCGCCACGGGAATATCTGCGGCAGCGGGCTTGTAATGGGTTAAGTGATAACAGATGTCTGGAAATATAGGGGCAAATCCACCAGCTACTGCTGTAGCCAAATTGCATTAATCGTTCGACATCATCGGTATGCCAGTATTGTTGCCGGCTTAATGTCAGGTATAAATTGCCATAATCTCTCCCCAACGACTGCGTTAGCGTTCCCTCCACGCGACTACGTCGGTTACCTGTTTCCCAAAAGTCTTCAGGGCTGTTGCGCCGCGATGCCCACTCATTGAGGGTATAGTAGCCCTCGGTGGAGTAACGATAGCCAACCAGGCGCAAGCTAGTGTCTGTGTCGTCAAATCGTTTTGAATAGAGAAAGCGATATGACTGACCCGTTTCTGTATCATCATGGCTAAAATTCGCACGAGCATGTGTCACATCGAAAGAAATTGCGCCCAAAGCGCCAAGATCTTTACCGACACCCAGAGCTGCAGAACCATAATTTTCAGCAGCCTGCATACCTCCATATAAAGTGATCCCGTGGGAAAAACCATGAAGTATTTGCGCCTGAAGGACGTCCGGTGTAAATCCGTCTTCATCGCGCAATTCACCCACGCTGACATCAACATCTGTCTGACCTTCACGTTTAAGAATCGCCAATGAAGCATAAGGTTGGGTGAATCGTTGTTCGCTACCGTCTTCTTCTTTGATGGTTACGTCCAAATCGCCACCTGTACTGGCGGTGTTGAGATCGGTGATCTCAAAAGCACCTTCTGGAACGGCAGACTGATAAATCACGTAGCCATTCTGCCGAATGATGACGGTGGCGTTGGACTTTGCAATCCCACGAACCACAGGAGCAAAGCCATTCTGGCTGGCGGGTAGCATATCGTTATCAGTATACAAACGCGCGCCGCGAATTTGCGTACTGTCGAAAATATCGCTCGCCGTCCACGTATCACCAATCATAATCTGGCTTCTTAACGCGGCAATATCGCGCTGTATCCAGGTACTAATGGAGTTGTATTCCGCACGGCCATCGCTGGTGTTTAAAGTACTGTAATTACGTAGCCGCCACGGTCCAATATTCAGTCCATTGCGCAGATTGAGATAACTGGTATCTGTCTCTTGTGAACCATAATCTGAACGTAGTGTATGTGAACCAGAAAAATCGTAGTTGATGGTGAGCGCGTTAATCCCCTCATCCCAACGCGTGGGGCTGATGTAATCATAAGCCATCGCGTCCATGTAGATTTGGGGAATGGATATATTCAGCTGCAATTTATCACTGTCAAACTGCCAGGATGAGCCTTCAATACGTGGAGCAGGATCGAGGCAAACCGTCTCATCCACATCATTAGCGCATCAACTTTTATGCCAAAGGAGGACAGTGTTTTTTTAATGGCAATAAAGCAAGCGTGCAGATCAGCATCTGGATTATTCTGAACAAATGTCACATCCTGACGTTCAAACATTTTACCGTTGATAAAAATATCAACGCTATAAACACCTGGGGGCATCAGGTTTGCCCGATTAAACTGGCGAATATCGACTCCGGATTGATGGTCGATTTCCAGAAGCGCCGGATTGAATACACTGACCTCGGCCATCAGGTTTTGCGAGAAAATCAGACACGTCCCTGCCGTGAGGCCAACCACTATTCTGGTCGTCATCATAATACGCCTATCCTTATCCCTTGCTTACAGCGTCATTTTTATCGGGTCACTGACTGCGCCGTAATCATTAATAAATCGCCAGGTCATTTGGCCTCCCGCAGAATTAGCAGGTAAAGGTAACGTGAGCGTTTCAAAAGGACGGATCATATTGAGGGGCACATCATGGCCATCAACGATGACATCCATCACACTGATATGAATTGGGTTGGGATTCTCTGCTATCAGATTTCGCCCTTCCCGGCGCCATTTCACTTTCGGCGCAGCATCTTCGGGAATAAGGCGGATATTTGCTGGTCGCCAGAACAGCTTGATACGCGTTTTTACTGCTATTTCCAGCGAGTTCGTCGCTTTGTTGCTCGCTGATGGCGGAATATTTTTAATATTCAGCCAGAAGACTGACTCGCGATCATCAGGCAATGACACACCTTTGGTGTGAATAATGCGTAATATTTTTTCTTGCGAAGGTTCTAATCGTGATACTGGCGGAATAACGGTAAACGGCGCTTTTCTTTTATCCTCTTTATTAAATGGATCTACCCAAGCTTGGATGATATAAGGTATTTTTTCTTCTTTGCTAAATACAGAAATAGATTTATCAGCATTATTACTTAAGTAAACCACCCGCGGGTAATGCTGCCAACTTACTGATTTAGTGTATGATGGTGATTTTAAGGTGCTTGCGTGGCTTCCATTTCCATCAGATGTCCTTCCTGCTCCGCTACTGAAGGCGTGGTGCGTAACGGCAAAAGCACTGCCGGACATCAGCGCTATCTCTGCTCTCATTGCCGTAAAACATGGCAACTACAGTTCACTTACACCGCCTCTCAGCCCGGTACGCACCAGAAAATCATTGATATGGCCATGAATGGCGTCGGATGTCGCGCCAGTGCACGCATTATGGGCGTTGGCCTCAACACGGTTTTACGTCACTTAAAAAACTCAGGCCGCAGTCGGTAACCTCGCGCATACA